>DLGP01000038.1:1128-13518 GCA_002482765.1 Alphaproteobacteria bacterium UBA7691 | reverse complement strand
ATACTCCCGCCGCAACGGGGGTTGTTTAAACTTTGCGCCGCTCCGGGTCAAGGCCGGCGACAAAGGTTCGACGTGGATTACCTAAACCATTGTTCTATCAACACGAGTGAGTTGAATAACTTGCTCTTGGCGAGCGAAATCGCCAAAATCACCCCATGACGGAATTCTGGCTCATACTCGCAGCCCTGGTAATCGGTATCCCCGGGGCCTTGTTCATCGTGTTGCAGGTCAATGCTGCGCATCGCAAGCAGGTGCTGGCTTATGAATGGAGCTCGGCCGAAGTGATTCGCCGCGGCCAGCGCCTGGATCAGCTTGAGAAGCTGACCAAGGACGCGCAGAAGAAGATCAACGAGCTGACCAAGGAAAATACCGAACTGCGCGTAGAGGTGGCGAAGCTTGAACGCATGGCCGCCGAAGCGTTGCAGGCGCCAACCGAGAGCGACAAGATTTTCCAGATTGGCATCTTCAATCAGGAAGTGCGCCGCGCCCATATGATGGGCCAGAAGCACCGCACCCTCGACGACAAATGGGCCGATATCAATTACGAGGAATTTTTCGCCCCGAACGAGGAAGCGGCGCGCAAAAAAGCGATTCGCAAATATCCGCCGGAGCGCAGCTTTGTGATCGAGAATATCACCCAGAAACGCTGAATCAGGCGGCCCGGCCAAGATTGCGGGTGGCCAGCACCCGCAGATCAAGTGCGGTCTGACCGTCGATCTCGCCCAGCGGCGCCAAGGCCCAGCTCCATTCCCGCTCCGCCACCGGCGGCGTTACATCAAATAACGCACTTTCCGCCACCACCGCCTCGCCAGCGCGATTGCGGAAAATGCGGCGAAAATCACTCACCAGCCCAACCGGGCAGGCCAGATCACGCAGGCCAGCCAGATGCGCCGCCACGATGCGACGGCCATAATCCTGCCTTGTGCCATGATCCACGCCCTGGCGCTCCAGCCAGGCCAGCGGCAGCAACGGCAATTGCGATAGCAGGTTGAGCGACAGCACCAAGCTTGGCGCAGCGGCATCCAGGCCGGCAAGCGCGTTGGCTGCGGGCAAAGGCAGGTTTTCCGCCACCTGCCAGCGGCTGAGCGGCGCAACGATGCCGGTGGCATCGAACAGGCGCATTTCAGCATTGCCATAGCGCCGCAGCCGCCGCGCCATGCAGGGCAGGAAGGCGATATCGGCCAGGATCACCCGATCAAAGCGGCGACAGAGATCGTCGAGCGGCAGATCATCCAGCAGCCCCGCGCCCAACACCCAAGCATTGCCGCCCTTTTGCGGCAGATCACGCAGCAGGCCGGCAACAAAATCGCGCGTGGCGGCATGGTGCGGCGCCCAGGCACGGCCACAGCGGCGTGAGCGTGACCACAGGCTGACCGCGCCTCGGCCATAGCCCAGCCGGCGCGCCGGTGCCTCGCAGCGCACCAGTGCATTCAGCACCAGCTCGGCCAGCATGATGTTATTCCGCCGCCGCAGCCTTGGGGAAACGCCGGTTGGCCTGCTCGCGGGTGTAATAGCCGCGCAGGATGTCGCGCTCGATCAATGCCGCATCGCGCTCGGCCGGATTGCCATAGCCGCCGCCGCCCGGTGTGGAAACCCGCACCCGGTCGCCGGCCTTGATGGCGATATCCTGGTCCTTGGACAGATGCGGCGGCACATATTGGCCGCTGCCGGCGCGCTCAATCGCCACCGTGTTCAGCCCGCCATCCTCACCGCCCAGCACACCGCGCGGCCCGCTGCGGCCATGATCCATCACCATGCTGGCACGCGCCTCGCCGCGCCGGAGCCGGATGGTGTAATTCACGCCGAAGCCACCGCGATATTTGCCGGCACCGCCGGAGCCTTCATGCAGCGAATATTCCTCGAACAGCACCGGATAATACTGCTCCATCACCTCGATCGGCGTGGTTTTGGAAATGCCGATGGTGGAGCAGCCATTGGTCAGGCCATCGCCGGCAAACCAGCCGCCATAGCCACCGCCGGAGATGACATACATCACATAGGCGCGATTGCGCTCCGGATCGAAGCCGCCCAGCGCCAGATTGCCGGAGGTGCCGGCCGGCGCGGCAAACAGCTGATCCGGCATGGCCTGCACCAGCGCATTGAACACCGCTTCCGCGATACGCTGGCTCACTTCCGCCGCGCAGCCGGAAACCGGGCGCGGATATTTGGCATAGAGAAACGTGCCTTCGGGATCGGTGATCTTGAGCGGCTCGAAGGTGCCGGCATTGATCGGCACATCGGGGAAGATGTGCTTCACCGCCAGGTAGATCGAGGATTTGGTGGTGGCCAGCACCGAATTCATCGGGCCCTGGCAGGGCGGGCTGGAGCCGCTCATGTCAAAATGCAGTTCATCGCCGCTTTTGGTGACGCACATGGCGATATGCAGCGGTTCATCCACCACGCCATCGGAATCAACCACGGCCGAGCCACGATAGACGCCATCGGGAATGGCGCGGATACGGGCGCGCATCTGTTGCGCCGCACGGGCTTTCAATTCGGCGATGGCAGCTTCCACAACATCGGCGCCATAACGATCCAGCAACGCCGTCAGCCGCTTTTCGCCGATGCTGAGTGCCGCTGCCTGCGCCTTGATATCGCCGATACGCTGATCAGCGATGCGGATATTGCTGAGGATGATGGAAAGGATTTCCTCATCCAGCACACCCTGCTTGTAGAGCTTCACCGGCGGCAGCCGTAAGCCTTCCTGCTCCACTTCCGTGGCATTGGCCGAAAAGCCCCCCGGCACCATGCCGCCGGTATCCGGCCAATGGCCGGTATTGGCCAGCCAGGAAAACAGCTTGCCCTGATAGAAGAACGGCTTGACGAATTTCACATCCATCAGATGGGTGCCGCCCATATAGGGATCGTTGACGATATAAATATCGCCCGGCTTCGGATTGCGGGCGCGCTCGATCACCGCCTGGGTGGAAAACTGCATGGTGCCAACAAATACCGGCAGGCCAAGATCACCCTGGGCAATCAATTCGCCGGTATCGCGGTGATAGATGCCATCCGAACGATCCAGGGCTTCCGAGATCACCGGCGAAAACGCAGCGCGGCAAAAGGCCAAATCCATCTCGTTGCAGACCTGCTGCAAACCATTCTGGATCACCACCAGGGTTACGGGATCGAGCTTGCTCATGGCGCCACCGTCACGATCAGGTTGCCGAGGGAATCGACTTGCACATGGTTGCCGGGATCGATCACCGTGGTGGTATCGAGCTGCTCGCAGATCGCCGGGCCGCTGAAACCGGCATTACGCGGCAGCCTTTCGCGATCATAAACCGGCGTATCCTGCCAGCCGCCGCTTTCATACCAGACCCGGCGATGGCCTTTCATGGCGCCGGCCACATCGGCGGCGGGCGCTGCTGCCAGCAGGCGGTCGAGCGTCAATTGCGGTCGGCGGCCGATCACGGCGGTGTGCAGATTGACCAGCTGGGCGCGGATTTCCGGCAGTTCAACCTCGAAACGCTGCCAATAGGCCGCCTCAAATGCCGCCTGCAATTCAGCCGGCGAAATGTCGATGCTTGGCACCGCCACGGTAAGCAGGTGGCTCTGGCCCTGGAACTGCATGTCGGCGGAATGCAGCACCTGGATTGCCTCCACCGCCACGCCATCGCGCTCGATAGTGGCGCGGCCTTCGGCGATCTGTGCTTCCAGCACATCACGCACCAGGCCCGCCGCCAGATTGGCCACCGGCTTGTTCACCGTGCGCACATAATCATGGCGCAGATCGGCCACCACACAGCCTAGCGCATTGGTGATGCCCGGCCGCGCCGGGATCAGCAATTTGGGGATGCCCAACTCACGCGCCAAGGCAGCGGCATGCAACGGCCCGGCGCCGCCAAAGGCAAACAGCGCAAAATCGCGCGGATCGTGGCCCCGGCTGAGGCTGACCATGCGGATCGCATTGGCCATCTTGTCGTTGGCGATACGCAGCACGGCCGCCGCCGCGCCCTCTGCATCCAGGCCAAGCGGCTGGCCGAGCGCGGCCATGGCGGCGCGGACATCATCCAGCGATACCTTGTTATCAACAGAGAGCAGACCATCGGGATTGAGCCGGCCGAGCACCAGATTGGCATCGGTGATGGTTGGCCGCGTGCCGCCACGGCCATAGCAGATCGGGCCAGGCCGGGCGCCGGCACTTTCCGGGCCAACCTGCAACATGCCGGCTGCGTTGATGAAGGCAATCGAGCCGCCACCGGCGCCGATGGTATGCACATCCACCATCGGCACATGGATCGGCAGGGCATATTCCAGTTCCAACTCGGATGAAACCTGCGGCACACCATCCTGGATCAGGCCAACATCCGACGAGGTGCCGCCCATATCATAGGTGATGACATTGGGCAGGCCGGCGGCGCGTGCGGTATAGGCTGCCGCCATCACGCCGGAAGCCGGGCCGGACATCACGGTATTCACCGCCGCCTCGGCCACGATGCCGGCGGCGATGGTGCCGCCATTACCCTGCATCACCAGCAAGTCGCGGCTAAAGCCGCGCCGCTTCAATTCCCCATCCAGCCGCTCGATATAACGATGCAGCACCGGCTGCACGCTGGCATTGACGCAGGCCGTGGTGCCGCGTTCGTATTCGCGGTATTCGGAGAGCAATTCATGCCCGGCGGTGATATAGCGGTTGGGCCAGATTTCGGCGGCGATTTCCAGCGCGCGCTTTTCATGGCTCTGGTTGATGTAGCTGTGCAGGAAATGGATCACCAGGGCTTCGCAGCCGGCATCCTTCAACTGAAGCACGGCAGCGCGGAAGGCGACTTCATCCAGCGCCACCACCACATTGCCATCGGCATCCATACGTTCCGGCACTTCCAGGCGCCATTGCCGCGGCACCAGCGGCTCGAAGCTGCCGGTCAGGCCATAGGCAGTAGGCCGGGTGCGGCGGCCAAGTTCCAGGCTATCGCGGAAACCCTTGGTGGTGATCAGGCCAACCTTGGCCACCTTGCGCTCCAGCAGCGCATTGGTGGTGGTGGTGGTGCCATGCACAATGGTTTCGGTATCCGCCAGGGCGATACCGCCCTGCTCCAGCGCCGCCAGCACGCCGAAAGCCTGATTCTCCACTGTGGTTGGCACCTTGGCCAGGGCCACGCGGCCCAGCTTCGGCTCAATGCCGATCAGGTCGGTGAAAGTGCCGCCCACGTCGATGCCGACAATCCACGCCATACGCTGTTCCTCACACCGACAGATATTGTTCGCGCACCGCCGCATCGACGGCCAGTTCGGTCATGGTACCCTGATAGCGGATACGGCCCTTCTCGATGATATAGGCGCGATCCGCCACCATCTGGGCGAAATGCAGGTTCTGCTCCGAGAGCAGCACGGCCAGACCCTCGGCCTTCAATTGCAGGATGGTTTTAGCCATCTGCTCCACAATCACCGGCGCCAAGCCCTCGGAGGGTTCATCCAGCAGGATCAGGCGCGGATTGCCCATCAGCGTGCGCGCAATGGTCAGCATCTGCTGCTCGCCGCCCGACATGCGGCCGCCAGGGCGATCCTTCATGCGGCCAAGATTGGGAAACAGCTCAAACAGGCGTTCCGGGGTCCAGGTTGGCGCATCCTGGCGCGGCGGCTGGCGCCCCACATCCAGATTCTCCATCACGGTCAATTCCGTGAAGATGCGGCGCTCCTCAGGCACATAACCCAGCCCGGCTTGCGCAATGCGGTGCATCGGCTGGTTATCGATGCGTTTGCCCTCGAACTCGATCACGCCGCTTTGCGCCGGCACCATGCCGATCACCGATTTCATCGTGGTGGATTTGCCGGCACCATTGCGGCCCAGCAGCACCACCACCTCGCCGCGCCCGGCCTGCAAGGCCAGATCGGCCAGGATATGCGCGCGGCCGTAATAGGTATTCAGGCCAGAGATCGTGAGCATCAATGCGCCCCCATTTCAGCGAAGGTGGCGCCAGAGCCGAGATACACCGCCTGCACTTCGGCATTGGCGCGCACCTCGGCCGGGTTGCCCTCGGCAATCAAGCGGCCGCGATTCAGCACGATGATGCGATCAGCCTGGGCAAACACCACGTCCATGTCATGTTCGGTGAACAAAACCGCGATACGATCAGCACGCGCCAGCCGCGCCGTCAGGTCCATCAGCGCCAGCCGTTCGGTCGGCGCCATACCGGCGGTGGGTTCATCCATCAGCAGCAGCACCGGCTTGTTGGCCAGAGCCACCGCCAGTTCCACCCGCTTCAGATCGCCATAAGCCAGGATGCCACAGGGCCGCTCGGCCTGGTCGGCCATGCCAACACGCTCCAGCAAGGCCATGGCTTCATCACGATACTGCGTGGTGGCCGGGCGCCATAGTGACATCAGCCGGCGATGGAACGACAGCAAAGCCATCTGCACATTCTCGCGCACCGTCATGGAATTGAAGGTGGCGGTGATCTGGAAAGTACGGCCCACGCCCAGGCGCCAGATATCGCGCGGCGCCATGCCGATCAGGCTCTGACCATTCAGGCTGACTTTGCCGGCATCGGGTTTCAACTGGCCGTTCAGCATATTGAAACATGTGCTCTTGCCGGCGCCATTGGGGCCGATCAGCGCCAGCAATTCACCCGCTGCCACCTCAAAGCCAACATTCTGCACTGCCTGCACGCCACCAAAGGATTTCTGCAAGCCTTGAACCAGCAAAACGCTCATCGCACCACCTCCACCTGGCGGCCAAGCCCAAGGCGTGCGCTGGCCAGTTTGAGGAAGCCGGCAATGCCCATCGGAAAGGCCAGCACAATCACCAGGATGGTGAGGCCCAGAATAGCGCGCCAATATTCAGTGTTGCGGGCGATGGTATCCTGTAGCCAGGTGAACAAGGCGGCGCCAGCCACCGGGCCGGTGAGGGTCTGCACACCGCCGAGCAACACCATCACCAGGCCATCCACCGAGCGCGGCACCGCCAAGGTCTCGGGCGAGATGCTGCCCTTGGAGAAAGCAAATAGCGCGCCGGAGAGGCCGGCGAAAATGCCGGCCAGCACAAAGCCATACCATTGGAAGCGCCGCACATCGATGCCGATGGCATCGGCGCGCAAGGTCGAGTCTCGCCCGGCGCGCAGCACATAGCCGAATGGCGCATGCACCACGCGCCACAGGAACAGGATCGACGCGGCACAGAGAATCATCGCCAGATAATAAAACACCGTGCGGTCCTTGGCCCAGGCGCTGGGCCACAAGCCGACCAGGCCATTGGAGCCGCCGGTGAAAGCATCCCACTGATACACCACCGACCAGGCAATTTGCGCAAAGGCCAGCGTCAGCATGGCGAGGTAAACCCCGGAAAGCCGCACGCAGAACCAGCCAAACAGCAGCGCGCCCAGGCCGCCCAGCAACGGCCCGGCAAACAGCGCCACTTCCATCGGCAGATTGAGTTTGAGCAAGGCCAGTGCCGCGCCGTAACAGCCAAGGCCGAAATAGGCGGCATGGCCGAAGCTGACCATGCCGGCCGGCCCCATCAGGAAATGCAGCGTGACCGCGAAAAGCGCAAACACCGCCACATCGATCAGCAGCACCAGCAGATAACCATCGCCAAGCATCGGCAACAGGGCCAGGAAAATCATGCAGAACAGCACGGCATACCAGAATGGCCGGGTGAGCGGATAAAGCGGCGGCTCTACCATGGCGGCGCCACGCTGCACACCCTGCGGCTTGCCAAGCAGGCCAAGCGGCCGCACCACCAGCACCACGGCCATGACGATGAACTCGACCACCAGCGTCAGTTTGGTGAAAGAGAAAGTTACGCCCAGCAGCGAAACATCGCCAAGCGCGATGCACAAAGCCTTGGCCTGGGCGATGATCAGCGCCGCCAGGAAGGCGCCGCCAATCGAACCCATGCCGCCCACCACCACCACCACAAAGGCATCGGAGATCACGGTGATATCAAGCATCAACTGTGCCGGTTCGCGCGGCGCCTGGATTGCACCGCCCAGGCCGGCCAGGAAGGCACCGAGGAAAAACACACTGGTGAACAGCCAGCTCTGGTTGACGCCAAGCGCGCCAACCATTTCACGATCCTGCGTTGCGGCGCGCACCAGCGTGCCCCAGCGTGTGCGGTTCATCAGCAGCCAGAGCAGGCCAAGCACCAGCGGGCCGATCACAATCAGCAGCAGGTCATATTGCGGGAAGCGCTTGCCGAATATCTCCACTGCGCCGCGCAGGCCGGGCGCGCGCGGCCCCATCAGATCTTCTGCGCCCCAGATGTAAAGCGCGGCATCCTTGATCACCAGCACCAGCGCAAAGGTGGCCAGGAGCTGGAATAATTCAGGTGCTCGATAAATACGGCGCAGCACCAGCACTTCGATCAGCACGCCGATCAGGCCGACAATAACGGCAGCCAGCAGCACACCACCCCAGAAGCCGATATAGCTGGTGCGGCCGAAATAATTGATCAGGCTGTAAGCCAGATAGATGCCCACCATATACAGCGAGCCATGGGCGAAATTCACGATCCGGCTGACGCCGAAAATGATCGACAGGCCGGCCGCCACCAGAAACAGCGACGAAGCGCCGGCTAGGCCGTTGAGAAACTGGATGGTGACATTCGCGAGCAAGCGGGGCCTCGTCTGGCTGGGCAGGCGGAATACTGACCGGCCCAGGCAAAGCTGAGCCGGCCAGTTTCAGATCGACCGATTATTCGGCGGGACGCATCTTGGCGACTTCGGCATCGCTGGGCAGGAATTTGGCGCCATCGGCATAATACCAATCCTTCATGGTGCCCTTGCCGCCCTTCTGGGTCAGCTTGCCAACATAGGCGCCCATGGTGGATTGGTGATCCTGCGGCCGATAGGTGATCATGCCCATCGGGGTTTCATGGGTCAGCCCCTTCATCGCCGCCACCAGCTTCTCGGTGTCCAACGAGCCGGCCTTCTTGATCGCCGCCGCCGCCGATTGCACGGTGGCATAGCCGACGATGGAGCCGAGACGCGGATAATCCTTGAACTTGTTCTGATAGGCGGTGCGGAACTTGACATGTTCCGGCGTATTGATCTGCTCCCACGGATAACCGGTGACATACCAGTCTTCCGGCGTCTCATCCTTCAGCGGATCAAGATATTCCGGCTCGCCGGCCAGCAGGTTGAACACCGCCACATTCTTGAACAGGTCGCGGGTGCTGCCTTCACGCACAAACTTGCTCAGATCGGCGCCAAACAGCGAGGAGAAGATCGCATCCGGCTTGGCGGCCGCAATGGCATCAGCCACCGCGCCGGCTTCGATCTTGCCCAGCGGCGCCGCCTGCTCGATGACAAATTCGATGCCCGGCTGCTTTTCCAGCATCAGTTTCTTGAACGCCGCCGTGGCCGACTGACCATATTCATAATTCGGGTAAACAATGGCCCAGCGCTTCTTGTTCAGCTTCACCGCATCCGGCACCAGCATGGCGGTCTGCATGTAGGTGGAGGCGCGCAGGCGGAAGGTATACTTGTTGCCCTGGTCCCACACGATCTTGTCGGTGAGCGGTTCGGCAGCAATGAACAGAACCTTCTTCTCCTTGGCAAAGCTGGATACCGCCAGGCCGACATGCGACGGGAAGGTGCCGATCAGGAAGGCCACCTTCTCGCGTGTCACCAGTTCCTCGGCGATGCGCACGGCATCGCCCGGATTGCCGTTATCGTCGCGGCTGACGATTTCCAGCTTCTTGCCGAGCAGGCCGCCAGCGGCGTTGATCTCGTCGACGGCAAGTTCCCAGCCCTTCTTGTAGGGATCGAGGAAAGCGGCGAAATTCTTGTAGGAATTCATCTCGCCGAGCTTGATGGTGTCCTGCGCCGAGGCCGGAGCGGTGAGCCCCGCCAGGCCAAGGCCAATCACGGCCGATGTAAGCAACCAGGTCCTGCGATTCATTTGGTCGTCTCCTAGGTTGGTGTTTCGGTGAACGCAAAAAAACTCAACGCAATCCGTCTTCGCCCTTGATCTCATGCACCTGCAAGCCGCCGACGCGGTAATGCAGGCGCGGCCCGGTAGCCATGGCAATGACATAAACCATTTCATTGGCGCGCGGCGCATCAGGAATGCTCATCTCGAAAGCATCAAAATGGCTACGCACATAGGCCGCGTTGATATGATGCAGCGGGATGTCGATATGCGCGCCCAGGCCGCCCACTTTGGTGACAGATGGCACGATGGCCTTGGCGTCGCCTAATGCGCCGCGCATGCCATAGCCGCCCGGCACATGCCACAGCGCGCCATGCTCGCTTTCGCCCGCATGGCCCACCAGCGCGCCCTTGCCATAGCTGTCGATGCCGTCCAGTCCGCCAAGCGCCGCAATCAGCCGGTCGGTCATCATCAGGCCCAGCGGGCGCAGATCCTCCATCGCGGCTTGCAGATCGGGGGCATAGCCACCGGCAAAGGGGTTTTTCACAACCGCCAGAACCGCCCCGCGCAGGCGGGGCGTGGCGGGGGCCGGCCCGCCTTCGTGGAAAACCTCTTCCACTGTAACCGACAGTTTGCGCAGGGGAAAATCAGGCACGGGGTTGCTCCGCATTCGGGGCCAACAGGTTCTGGCCAATGGTTCGGGTTGCACCCTGAAGAAACAGCGCGGCCCCGTGGATCAGGCCGCGCTGGCAAAGGGTATCGGCGAAGGCTGCCCCAGCGTCAAGCGCCGCGGCAATGTCACTGGGGGCCAACGGGGCGACGCCTGTGGTCACAGCGCGATGCCCAAGGTCGCTGTCGGCCTGCAAATCATGCGCCGGGCGGCGAGTGATGCCGGGATGGCCGGGCAGATCGACCGCGTTGGCGATCATCGTGGCGGCGGCATCGGCCATGGCGGCATTGGGGGCCAGCACGGTGACGGCATCGGCAATGCCCAACGAGAAACTGCGCCCGCGCCAGCCCGATGTGGCAATGCCGCGCACCGGATCGGCATGGGCGATGGTCACGCGGTCGGGCAGGCCGGGGCGGACGGCAATGGCGGATGTCAGCGCCGCGCCCGGGGTCAGATACAGCGCGATGTCGCCACCGTTGTTCACATAGGCCCGGGTGATGCCGGGCCCGGGCAGCACGGCCAGCACCGCATCGGCCACCGCACCCGCCACGGCGGCCATCGGTGTGATGAAGGCCGGGCGAAAGGGGGCCACCGCCGCAGCCATGGCCCGGGCCACCGTGCCGCGCAGCGGGCGGCGCGCGGCAGACCGCAGCGCCGGCAGTTCGGCCACAAGGCTTTCCAGCAGCCCGTCAAACCGCGCCATCGCACGGGCATGGGCGGCGGTGATGTCACCCGGCCCGGACACGCCGATGATCAGGTCGATGGGGCCATGGTGCAGGTGCAGCCGCCCGTCGGGCAGCAGCGCCGCCTGTGGGCCGGACCCGCCCAGCGGCGCGGCCTGCGCCCGCATGGCGGCTGCTGCGGTCATGCCCCGCCCTCCACCCAGCCATCCAACCGGGCCGCCGTGGCATATTCGCCGCCCTGCCCCACCATATCGGCCAGCGTGCGGATCGCCCCCTCATGCCCGCCCATCGCCAGATAGGCGGCGCGGGGCAGCGTGAACTCCAGCGGGGCGACCAGCGCGGGCGTGGGCACATAACCGAACGCGCCCTTCGGCAGGCGCAGCACATCGACCATGAAGGTGATACCACCCCCCGGCCAGACGAAACACTCCGCACCTCCGCTGGTCAGCCGTGTGGCCCCCGCCTGCACCGAACGGGTCAGCCGCACCGGGTTTTGCGTGACGCCTGCCCGCAAAGACCCCCCTGCCCCGCCGATGAACAGCACCGTGCACAGCGATGGCTCGCAGTTTTCGTCGATCAGGCCTACCGTTTCGCGCAGGGCCTCGGGCAGCGGGCGGGGCTGCGGCACCAGAGCCTCGTCCAGCACATAATAGGCGTATTCCTCGCCGGTGGTGGACACCATCAGCAGCGTCAGCCCCGGCCTTGCGCCCTTGCGGGCGTTCCATGGGCCAAGAATCTCCAGCGGGTCGCTGATCTTTGTGCCGCCCCAGCCCAAACCCGGCTCCGACACCCGGAAATACCGCCCTGGGGTGGAGCGGTGGCCCAGTATCTTGATCCCCGTCTCGGCCCAGCCCAGCACCTTGCCCGCCTGATGTTCGCTAACCACGCCGGTGATATGGTCATCGACCACCACCACCTCATCCACCAGCCCCTGCCATTGCGCGGCAAACATGCCGATGGTGGCTGATCCGCAGCCCACGCGCATGCGCCGCTCGCGCGTGCCATCCACCACAGGCGCGGCCCCGGCCTGCACTGTCAGGGCAGACCCGCCGTCGATGGTCAGATCCACCGCATCACCGTTGCACAGCGCCAGCAGCGCCGCACAGGTCTGCCGCCCCTCGGGTTTCGACCCGCCGGTCAGGTGATGCACCCCGCCCAAGGACAGCATCTGGCTGCCGTATTCGGCGGTGGTCACATGGCCGATCGCCTCGCCTCCCGCCCTGACAA
>DLGP01000038.1:0-1027 GCA_002482765.1 Alphaproteobacteria bacterium UBA7691 | reverse complement strand
TATCGGCCCCGTCGATCTGCGACGACACGATGAAGGGGGCCGGTTTGTAATCGGGGTAAGTGGTGCCTGCGCCGATGCCGGTCACGAATGTGTCGGCGGGCGGGATCATCTCGCCATCCCATTCGGCGCGTGCAAAGGGGATGATGCGCCCGCCGCCCTCAACCGTGCGCGACAGGAGCGTGACCGGATCGGTGCGAATGATGCGGCCCCCCTCATTGGCATAGCGGTCGCAGGCCCCGGTCTGGCCGGGCGCGATATAGCACATGACCGGGCAGGCATCGCAGCGGATCTTTTCGACCGGGGCGCGGGTGGCAGGTTCGGCTGTCACGACTGGCCCCCTTGGCCTGCGGCCTGTTTGATCGCCGCCACTACCCGGTGCGGCAGGGCGGGCAGGCGGGTGATTTCGGCCCCCGTCGCGTGGCGGATGGCGTTCAGGATCGCCGGGGCGGTGGGGATCAGCACATGTTCGCCCAGACCCTTCGCCCCATATGGCCCCTCGGGGTCGGGCACCTCGACCAGCAGGCTTTCAATGGGGGGCACGTCGCCTGTCGTGGGGATCAGGTAATCATGCAGGTTTTCGGTGCGGCCCGGAAGATATTCCTCCATCAGCGCCAGACCGATGCCCTGCGCGATGCCGCCCTCGATCTGCCCCTCCGCCAGCGTGGGGTTGATCGCCCGGCCCACGTCATGCGCGGCGGTGATTTTCATCAGATGCACCGTGCCAAGCGCGGTATCCACCGCCAGTTCGACCATCTGCGCGCCGTAGCCATACAGCGCATAGGGCGTGCCCTGCCCGTCGGCATCCAGCGGGCTGGTGGGTGGGTCATAGGTTTCCTCGGACGACAAGGCATAGCCGTGATGATCCGGGGCGAGGGCCGCGAGGTCGATCACCCGGCGTTCCGCGCCTTCGGTGATGGTCAGCGCCGCCCCTTCCAGCCCCAGAACCGCCGCATCGCCCGCATTTGCCAGCCGCAGGATCGTGGCGCGCAGGGCTTGCCCCGCTGCCAGCGCCGCCCTGCCCGACACG
>DLGP01000134.1:282-5601 GCA_002482765.1 Alphaproteobacteria bacterium UBA7691 | reverse complement strand
ATCCCCGGGCTTGACCCGGGGATCCCATTTTTTCTGAAAAACCAATCAAAACCGAGGGGAATGAGATACCCGCTTGCGCGGGTATGACGCATTTAGGGAGGCCGATTGCGCCGCGTTCAGCGGCGGCGCGCGGCCAGGCCCATCAGCAGATAGGCGAGCAGGGCGAAGCCGAGCGCCGGCAGCGCCAAGTTCCAGAGCGTGTAATCCCAGTTCAGGCCGCAGGTGAAATCGCCATCGCCGCGCCCCATCTGGATCGGTAGCGTGCCGCTCTTGCCCGGCACCCGGGCGCACATGCCCTGCGGCTCGTTGCCATGGCTGCGCAGCAGCAGGATGCCATAAAGCAAAACCGGCAGGCCGAAGCCCAGGCCCAGGCTGGCCAGGGCGCGGCCCCAGCGGCTTTGCGGTTCGATCAGGCGTGACAACACGGACGCGGCTCCAGTTTGATCCTGCGGCAGTATAAGCCTAGCGCGTGCGCCGCTCCAGCCATTCCAGCACCGCATCCACCAGGGCGGCTTCACGCGGGCCGCTTTCCAGCAGCAGGCGCGCATCATGCAAAGGCCGGGTCAAATCCTCCACTGTCTGCGCCAGGGCTTCGATATTGCCATTGCGCCAGCGGGCGGCACGCTGGCCATCACGCAGCACGCCGGCATAAAGCCCGCGCAGGCCGCGCCGATGCTGTTCCCACACATCGCTGTTTTCCAGCAACACCAGCGCCAGCAATTCAGCCAGGCAGCGATCCGCCAGCAGCAGCCGCATCAATTCCGCCTCGGCCAGCAACACGGCTTTCAGCCGCGCCACCGGGCTACGATCCCGGTTGCGCGCCAGATCGGCCAGCCGGGCCTCGTCGGTCAGCAGCACCCGCGCCACCACGGCAGCAGCAATGGCGCGCTTGCTGGGATAAAAACGATAAACAGCCGTGCGCGCCATGCCGGCGGCGCTGGCGATATCCTCCACCCGGGCGCGCTGAATGCCCAGGCGGCGAAAACACTCCAATGCCGCATCCAGCAGGCGATCTGGCACCGGCTGCGGCGCTATCTCGGGTCGTTCAGCCATGGCGCCGACCCTACACTATTTCTACGAGCAGAAAACCGCCAAAGCAGCTTCATGCTTCATTAAGCGGGATAAGCTAAAGTAGCCTCAGTTAGTCTCGTGTTTCCTCCCTGTTGGAACTCAAAACGGCCGTCGCGCCAGTTTTAAGCCCGTCCATGTGGGTATACTCGCGGCGGCCGCCTTTTCCGGCAAACACCCCCGTTGCAATATGATGCCATCACGCCCTCATTCGCCCCGTTTGGGATTGAGGCTGTGCAAAAGGTCGTCCCGGTAAATGTGGGGCGGCCTATTTTTTTGCCCGGCATGCAGTAAAGTCCTGCCGTGATTCGCATAAGAGGCACCCGATGGACCCGAAATTCCTTGGCTTCGACACGCTGAGCCTGCATGCCGGCCAGCAGCCCGACCCGACCACTGGCGCCCGTGCGCTGCCGATCTACCAGACCACCAGCTATGTGTTCCGCGATGCCGATCATGCCGCGGCACTGTTCAACCTGGAACGCGCCGGCCATATCTATTCGCGGATCTCCAACCCCACCGTGGCGGTGCTGGAAGAACGGCTGGCGGCGCTGGAAGGCGGCGTTGGCGCGGTCTGCACCGCATCAGGCCAGGCGGCGCTGCATCTGGCCATCACTACGCTGATGGGCCAGGGCGGCCATATCGTCGCCAGCCGCAACATCTACGGCGGCAGCTACAATATCCTGGTGCATACCCTGCCGCGCTTCGGCATCACCACCAGCTTTGTTGATCCGCGCGATCATGCCGCGCTCAAGGCGGCGATCAAGCCGGAAACCCGGCTGGTGTTTGGCGAAATTCTGGGTAATCCCGGCCTGGAAGTGCTAGATGTGCCGGCCTGGGCCGCCATCGCCCATGAAGCCGGGCTGCCGCTGATGCTGGATTGCACTTTCGCCACGCCCTATCTGTTCAAGGGCTTTGAACATGGCGCCGATCTGGTGATGCATTCGGCCACCAAATTCCTCGGCGGCCATGGTGTTGCCATCGGCGGCGCGCTGATCGATGGCGGCCGGTTTGATTGGGAAGCCAGCGGCAAATTCCCCACCCTGACCGAACCCTATGCCGGCTATCACGGCCTGGATTTTGCCGAGGAATTCGGCCCTGCCGCCTTCATCATGCGCGCCCGCGCCGAAGGCTTGCGTGATTTCGGCGCCTGCCTCAGCCCCACCAATGCCTTCCATATCCTGCAAGGCGTGGAAACCCTGCCGTTGCGCATGGAGCGCCATGTGGCGAATGCGCGCAAGGTGGTGGTCTTCCTGAAGGGCCATAAGGGCGTGGAATGGGTCAGCTATCCCGAACTGCCCGAACACAAGGATCATGAACTGGCCAAGCGGCTGCTGCCGAAGGGCAGCGGCGCGGTGTTCAGCTTCGGCGTCAGGGGCGGCCGCGCTGCCGGCCGGGCGCTGATCGAGGCCTTGCAGGTATTTTCGCATCTGGCCAATGTTGGCGATGCCAAGTCGCTGGTGATCCATCCCGCCAGCACCACGCATCAGCAGATGAGTGCGCCGGAACTCAAGGCCGCCGGCATCGGCGAGGAATTGGTGCGGCTTTCCGTTGGCCTGGAAGACCCGGCCGACCTGATCGACGATTTGAATCAGGCCCTGCGCGCCGCCGCCAAGGCGATCCCCGCGCAAGCCGCCGAGTAAGGGACGTTAGCAATGTGGCTTGAGGTTCAAGGTAAAAAGGTTTTCGCAGCCACCGGCGGCAAGGCCTTCGACAAGGCGCAGCCCGCCGTGGTGTTCATCCATGGCAATGCCTGCGACCATACCATCTGGGCGCTGCAAACGCGCTGGTTCGCCTATCATGGCTGGTCGGTGCTGGCCGTGGACCTGCCGGGCAATGGCAAGTCAGACGGGCCGATGCCGCAGAGTATCGAGGCTTTTGCCGATTGGCTGCCGCAACTGCTGGATGCCGCCGGTGTGGAGCAAGCCGCGCTGGTGGGCCATTCGATGGGTGCGCTGATCGGGCTTGAAGCCGCCGCACGGCATCCGGGGCGGGTGAGCAAATTGTCGCTGCTTGGCTTCAGCTTGCCGATGGCGGTGAACCCGGAATTGCAGGCGCTGGCCGATAGCGGCGATTTCAAAGCCATCGCGCTGATGAATGACTGGATGCTGGCGCGCAAAAGCCATATCGGCGGCAACCGCAATCCTGGCGGCTGGCTGCTGGGCGGCGCGATCCGGCTCACCGACCGCGCCCCGCGCACGGCCCTGGCCACCGGTTTCCGCATCTGCAATGCCTATGCTGGCGGCGATGCGGCAGCGGCGGCGATAACCTGCCCGGTGCAGGTGCTGTCCGGCGCCCGCGACATGATGACCCCGGCGCGCGGCGGCGCGGCCTTTGCCAAGCAGCTGAAACAGGCGCGGGTGGATGTGCTGGCGGATTGTGGCCATCTGATGATGGGCGAAAAGCCTGATGAAACCCTGGATTCGTTGAAGGCTTTCCTGGCATGAGCAGCAAACAAGCGACCACCACACGGCTCTACCTGATCACCCCGCCGGTGCTTGATCCGGCGGCCTTTGCCGAACAGCTCAAGGCCGCCTGCGGCGCCGGCGATGTGGCCTGCCTGCAATTGCGCCTCAAGGATGGCGAGGCGCCGGCCGCCGACAATGCCTTCCGCCGCGCCGCCGAGGCCGTGTTGCCGATCTGCCATGAACATGACGTGGCGCTGCTGATCAACGACCGGCCCGACCTGGCCGTGAAGCTGGGCGCCGATGGTGTGCATATCGGCCAGCAGGACACGCCCTATGAGGAAGCCCGCCGCCTGCTCGGCCCGGATCGGATTGTGGGCGTCACCTGCCACAATTCCCGCCACCTGGCGATGGAAGCGGCCGAGGCTGGCGCCGATTATGTGGCTTTCGGCGCCTTCTTCCCCACCAGCACCAAGCAGCCGAAATTCCAGGCCGAACCCGATCTGGTGGCCTGGTGGCATGATTTGATGGAAATACCCTGTGTCGCCATCGGCGGCATCACGGCGGAGAATTGCCCGCCGCTGGTGCGTGCCGGGGCGGATTTCCTGGCGGTTTCGGCCGGTATCTGGCAGCATCCGGGCGGCCCGGCAGCGGCAGTGCAGGCGTTTCACCAAGCAATTGCCAATCCGGGGCTTGGCTGATAGGTTCCGCGCCTTTCCGCCTCCCCCCGGCTTCCTTTACCTTCGGTCGAGCACGAAACCTATGGCCCTGCGATCCGCCCTGATCAACGCGATGACCAATTCGGCGCGCAAGGCTGCGCGCGGCCTGCTGCGTGATTTCAACGAGGTTGAGCATCTTCAGGTCAGCCGCAAGGGGCCAGCCGATTTTGTCTCCGCCGCCGATCGCAAGGCCGAAAAGGCCTTGCAGGTGGAATTAGCCAAGCTGCGGCCGGATTTCGGCTTCATCATGGAAGAAGGCGGCCGCATCGAGGCCAAGGACGGCAAGAATTACTGGGTCATCGATCCGCTCGACGGCACCACCAATTTCCTGCATGCCATCCCGCATTTTGCCATTTCCATCGCCGTGCAGCGCGAAGGCGAGCTGATTGCCGGCATCGTGCTGGATGTGGTGCGCGACGAGCTGTTCTGGGCCGAAAAGGGCCAGGGCGCCTTTGTCAACGAGCGCCGCTTGCGGGTTTCCGCCCGCCGCAAGTTGCCCGATGCGGTGCTGGCCACCGGCATCCCGTTCCATGGCCGGGGCGACCATGCCCAATTCCGCCGCGAACTGGCCGCCGTGATGCCGGAAGTGGCCGGCATCCGCCGCATGGGCGCCGCAGCACTGGACCTGGCCTATGTTGCCGCCGGGCGCTATGACGCCTTCTGGGAACGGGGCCTGTCGATCTGGGATATTGCTGCTGGCATTGTGCTGGTGCGCGAGGCCGGCGGCTTGGTCACCGACCTGCGTGGCGGCGACACCATGCAGGCCACCGGCGATATCCTGGCCAGCAATGACACGCTGTATACCCCGATCCAGAAATTGCTCAATAAACCGGCTTAATTCGCTCTAAGTTGAATAGTTTGCCGGGTTGAGCTAGTGGCCAAGGTCCGCTATCGTTCGTGCGGTATTGCGTAACCGGGGGATTAGACCAATGGCCGTCAAGCTGACAAAGCTTTCGCTCGCCGTGCTGGCGCTGGCGCTGCCGGTTTCCCATATCGCTGTGGCCCAGACCAGTTATGTCGGCGGCGGCAGCGTGATCGTGAATATGCAGGCGCTGGATCGCCTGGGACCGCCGCTGCCTGGCTTTGCCGGCGCGCAGAATCCGCAAGCCGCCGTGCTGGGCGGCATGCCC
>DLGP01000134.1:0-221 GCA_002482765.1 Alphaproteobacteria bacterium UBA7691 | reverse complement strand
GCCGCCGCTGCTTCTGCCGGCGCCACACCGGCGGTGGCCAACACCCCGACCCCGGCGCCCAAAGCTGCCAGCAAACCAGTGGTCGCCAGGCCGGCCGCCGCCACGCGCCCGTCAACGCAGACACCGGTTGCCAGCGTCAATCTGCCGCCGCCCAGCATCAGCACGCCCAGCATCAACGTACCGAGCGTCAGCGTTCCCAGCATCAGCGCGCCTGCGGTTAC
>DLGP01000082.1 GCA_002482765.1 Alphaproteobacteria bacterium UBA7691 | reverse complement strand
GCCCCTGTGTGAGGGGCGACAGCCCCATCTTAAAGTCTGTTGCAGGCAGAGAAAAGCTGCTGAAATGTGCGAAAGCGGCTCAGAATGTCCGCTTCACCTCTGGTCTTCATTCATCACTTTCCATAAAGCATTGATAGTATATGGATATTTCCCGAGTGCGAAGCCTGCGGGAATTCCAGGCGCGCATATGGTTCGCGCCCGCCAGGGTGCCGGCTTGGTCAGGCCTGTAATGCCGGGAATCCTGGCTTCAGATCACAAGCGGCCCGTTGAGATCCAGCGCTGGCTTGGCGCCGACATGCTCAACTCTGCGCTGCCAGTTCGCGCCGAGATAATAATAGCGCAAGCTGTCGCATTGCGGGTTGATGGTTTTCTCCAGCCGGGCCTTAAGCAGGGCCCATTGTGCGGGATCAACCTCAATCTCGAATACCGAATATTGCACCCGCTGGCCATAATCGCGGCAGGCCTTGGCAATATGGCGCAGGCGCTTCGGGCCATTGCCCTCGCCAAGGGCCACATCATAAGTAACCAGCACCATCATTCTGCCATGCCTCGCCGCAGCTGCCTCATTTCCAGAACCACGGCGGATAGGCTTCCAGGTCGCCACGCAATTGGCGGGCCAGCAATTGCGCTTGCAGATAGGGCACCAGACCTAGTGGCGCCTTTTCGCCCAAAAAATCATGCTGGCGCAATTCGCGCTTGCGTTCTTGCCAGGCGACCAGCACTTCGCGTCTGGCATCGGCGGTGAGGCTGACCGCACCGCCCGGCGCCGCGACAAAATCAGCAGCACGCAACTGGCGCCGATTGATCAGCGAAAGCACCAGCCGATCCACCATGATCGGGCGCAGTTCCTCCATCAGATCCAGTGCCAGACTGGGCCGACCCGGCCGATCACGATGCAGAAAGCCTACGGCAGGATCAAGGCCAACGGCCTCGGCCGCACTACGGCAATCATGGGTCAGCAATGTGTAGAGCAGCGACAACACTGCATTCACGGCATCCAGTGGCGGNNGGCGGGCGGCGGCTGCGGGTGGAAAACTGCAAAGCCGCATCCGGCGAGCGGATCAGCAGGCCAAAGACCGAGAAATACAGTTGCGCCGCCTCACCTTCATAACCACGCAAGCTATCCACATCATCGCCGCCAGCGCCAATACGTTGCAGGATCATCGCCAGACGCAAGGTTACCTGGCTGATCCGCTCCACAGCATCCGCAGGCATCTCGGCAGCATAGTCACGCAGCGCACGCATCAGCACCGCGCGCTGATTGGCAATTTTGCCGATCAGCAGGCTGCGGCAGGTTTCCTCGGGTTGCTCGGCAGCAACATATTGCGCGCGGCGCAACAGCACATTGCCATTGACCGGGCCTTCTATGCGGGCCTGAAAGCGGCCAACACGATCCAGTATCACCATGGTAATCCCGGCCTCGGCACAGGCCGCCATCAAGGCCGGCGATATATGGATCGCTCCAAACATCACGATGGAGCCGAGCATATGCAGCGGCACGCGGCTTTTCTCGTCGCCCTCAAGGCTGGCGACGAGATTTTCGCCATCCTTGCGCAAACTACAGCCTTCTGTGGTGACATAGAATGAATTGAGCAGCCGCTTCACGTTTGCCCCTCCAGATCGGCCAACGCCGCCTTTAGCCGGGCCTGGCGCCAGCTTAGAACCGGCCGGGCGACAATGCGCGGCCGGCAGATATCAAGCAGCGAGCAGCCACGGCAGCGATCGGCGCGATATTGCACTGGCGGCGTTTCGGCGCGGGCAAATATGCCACGCAGGTCGGTTATGGTTTGGAGCGTCTGCTGCCGCAATTCGGCATCAAATGGCACAATCTGGCGCCGCTTGGTTTCCGCATAGAACAGCGCCCCTTCAGGCACGTCATGCCCGGTCATCTCCTCCAGGCACAATGCCTGCGCACAAAGCTGAATTTCATCGGCACGGTGCAGCTTCGGCTTGCCACGCTTGAATTCCACCGGATAGGGCTGCTCGCCCCAGGGCGCAGCACGAAATTCAACAACATCCGCCACGCCGGCAATGCCAAGCCGCCTGGAAGCCAGCGGCAAGGCGGTGATACGGCGCAATGTTCCTGCACTGCGCCGCCCCGGCTTGTCGCTGGCTTCATGCAACACCCGCCCCTCGGCAGTGAAGCGGTTTTCCACCCATTGCCGCTCCAAATGGATCAGGGCGGCCTGCCGCAGACAATAAACCGCATGCTGCAACGCCGAGAGTGGGATCGGTTCCGGTTCCCGTTCATCCGGTTGCGGCAGCGGCATCGGCATGCTTGCCTGCATTCAGGCCATCGCCGATCAGTATTCCACAATCTCGATTCCGGCGGGCAGGTCCGTGCGGTCGATCCTGATCCGGTAATCCGAGAATTTTCGTGCCGGCGGCAGGTTATCGGCATTGCCGGCCTCAATATCGCAGAACTCGCCCGCCATATTGCGACCAACCGTCACGCGCTCGAACAGACTATGCGCCGGCGCATTGCCAAGATCTGATTGATGCTTGAACAAGATCAGTTTCCGGGTGGCCATTTCGCCACGCGCCGCCGAGCGATCATGCTCGAACATCTGCTGCAAGGCTTCCACCAGAAGCTCCAGATCAGCCTCGGAAAAACCTGTGCGGCCCGCCAGCTTGGCAGAAATGAAGCCATGGGCGCGATAGAGGCCGTAGGGCACAATATGCTTGCGTCCCATGGTGCGGTTATCCTGGCGCTCGTTGCCATCGCCTTCCGCCTCGCCATTCCCGGCCTTGCCCTTCTTCTCCTTTTCCTTCGCCGTGGTGGCCGCCATGCGGGTGATGGTGATTTCCAGCGGCAGGATCGGCTCGATGGATTGCGCGAAGGCAATCTGCACCGGCCCGCGCACCTGGCCACAATTGATGCCGGTGCTCATCACCGCACCAAAACTGCGCACATCAAAAAAATTCTCGCACATGAAAGCAGTCAATTGCTTGCTTTCGGTCTCATCCTTGGGTTCCAGCTTGGCGGCCTTCTTCACCTCGTCGGCATTTGTGCGCAATGCCAGATAGGCTTCGCGGTGCTGCTCGTTCAGGATCGAGCCTTCCCGCACATAGATGCCATAGCCCGGCACGCCCTCCCGAACCAGCGCCACGTAATTGCGCAGCTTGCGCTTCAGGCTCACATCGGTGATCAGACCCCGATTGGTATCGGGGTCCAGGCGCGGCATATTGCCGGCATCGGGATCGCCATTCGGATTGCCATTCGCCACATCGAACAGCAGAACAAAATCATAGCGGTGCGACAGGGCGGTCATCAGGCGGTCTCCTCTTGGGTTGCGGTGCTTGCGGTGTCTTTTTTGCGGAAATATTCGCTACGCTGGTGATAATAGCCGAGGGCGAACAGCGCCTGCTGATCGCTGGGCATGGTGGCCGGAAACGGATCGGCACCCGGCTCCAGCCGGTCCATGATCGCCGCCACTTCCTTTTCAAGCTGGATACGGTAGCCCGGGCTCTTTTTGCCAACCTTGCTCAGATGCGGCGCTATGCTGCGATCCAGCAGGGCAAAGACCTTGCGCGGCTGCGCGGCAGCGGCGGAATAGAACCGGTCCTTGATCGAGGCATTAACGCCATCGCCCAGCGAGGCGGTCTGAATCCGTTCGTAAACCGCGAACAGACGGCCGAGCAAATAGCCCGGTAGCAGGCAATCGGGATCGAGCGCCACGGGAACCTCCATATTACGGTTTCGAATCAGATGCGCGCGCAGAATGGCAACGCGCAGGGCATTTACATCACCATCGGCGCGCAGCCGCATCAGCACGCTGGCCTGCAATGTATCGGGATAACGGCTGCCGCTCAGGATCGCGCGCAGCCATTCACCGGCCAGGTTGGGCGGGATATTCTCACGTTTGCCCAGCACGGCGGTTTCGATCAGATAACGCCACAGGCCGGGTATGACATCGCGCGGCGGCGGTTCAATGGCGGTCTCGCGCAGGTAACGCTGATACCGTTCAGCGATTACGGCGAAATCATCTTCCACCCAGAACCGCACCGAGAGCCTGGCGGCATTTGGCGCCAAGCCCAAGACAAAAAAGCGCACGCCCTGCACCAGATCGGGCCGGATTTCCCGCAACTGCCGGCCAGCCCGCAATTGTTGCAACAACACACCCACTGGCCGGGCTGCCGCCTGTTCATCAATGCCGCCCATGCCAGCCAGCATCAATTCTTCCGCCGCCTGCTCCTGCTGCAGCATATCGGCCTGCGCCCAGAATACAGTGGAAGCATCGCCGATCTGAATCCGGTTGCTGTCAGAGGCCAGAAAATGGTTCAGCGCGGTGGTATAGGCAAAAGCCATCGCTTCGGATACCGGCGCATTCATACCCTGCAAATGGCCGTATGAAGTGAAGGCTTCCAGGTTGAACGAAACAATCGAAGCTCCGGCGGATTGCGCGCCCCACACATTCTTGATCGATGGATGCAGCCGGGCGATGGGGCCGCGCTGGCCGGAAACCAGGCAAAGGCCCTCCACAGCCTCTGAGCCGGCTTGCAGCCGGGCCATCAGCGCCTTGGCGGCAGGCCGATCATGCAGGTAAACATTCTGCAACCGCTCGCTTTCCAGGCCGAAGATTATGTTGCCATCCAGCATCTCGGTGGGCCAGCCCAGGCGCACAAAATCCTCCGGCTGCCAGCGGCGCAGGAAATGCAGCAAGGCCATCAGGCCGGCATCGTCGCTGCCAGCCAGCCATTTCTCATGTGCATCCTTGAAAGCAGCGTGTTCTCTGGCTGTGCGCCCTTTGCCGTTCGCGGTCACACCCAGCACATAAGCTGATTTATCCCACAACAGGACCGGCGCTATACCTGATGCCCTTTTTGGGGGCTGCGGCACATTCATCAACCGGGGCAGCAGCTTCTTGCCCTGCACCTGGCGCATGTCATGTGGCACACCAGCCACACTGCCATCCGGCAGCAGCGCGATCAGGAAATCGATCTTCTGGGCTGAATAACCCGGACGTGGTATCTGCCCGGCCAGCGCCGGATTGGCTGCCATATGCTCATAGGCGTCGGCCAGGGCCGCGAAGATGCTCATCGCCGCAGCTCCTTTGAATCCGGCGCCGGCACATGCAGGATACCATCGCGCAATTCAGCATCAAAAAACATCGGCTGACGCCCATTGGCGAAATCAATGTCATAGAGCATGAGCCCCAACCGGCGGTTTTCCGCGATGGCCGCCGGCATCGGCGCCTCGGGTTCAAGCAAGCTGAATTGCGCGGCAAATTCCCGCGTACCCAGGCTGGGCTGGTGAAAACATTGCCCCTTGCGGGCGCGGCGGCTGAACATCTCCAGATGTTTGCCGACATTATCCTCCGGGCCGGCCTTGTCGGTCAGTTCCAGCCGTGCCGCAATAACATAGGCCACATCGCTCAGGATGGTGGCGGCGCGCTGCTGGCGATGGTCTTCCACGATCAGGGCCAATCCTTCCAGGCTGCCATTCTTCAAGGCGCTGCGCAGCTTGCCAACCGGCACCTTGGCGCCCACTTCGTTGCGCCGGATGGATTGAAAGCGGATCGGCTGCAAAACATGGATTGCCTGCACGATCCAGCGGATCGCCGGCTTCCAATGCACCGCCTCCAGAATGCCGCGCGCGGCAGAAGGGGTCATCACATCATAGGAAACGCGCTCCACCTTGAGTTCGGGCCGCGTGAACAGCGCCCGCGCGCCGGAAACCTTTAATCGGATACCGTAGGACATCGGCCCCCTCCCTAAACAACACTGAGCGCGGCGGGCAGTTCGCCCGCTTTTTCCCATTGCAACCCGCATTCCCGGTCATAGAGATGCCGGCTCTGCAATACCGGAAAGCCATTCTGCTGCCCGGACTGCTGCCCGGTTTGCTGCCTGGGCGCCAGCATCCGGATATCGCCCTGGGCCAACAGCCTGGCATGATGCCGCTGCGGCAGCTGCACAATATGGCGCTGCAATTGCCGCGCGAGCATGGTGGCTGAGACATAGCCCGACTCAATCTGCTGGCTCAGTTTCTGCCATTCCGGATGATCCGGTATGATCACCGGCTGCTGGCTGTCATCAATCATGCGGAATTTCTCCGCGATGCTGCGATAGGAAATTTCCGGGCGATATTGCTGCATGGTATGCAGGGCGAGGATTTTCTCTGCATCCAGGCGATCGCCCATTCGCCAGTAGACTTGCAGGAAATATGCTTGCAACGCCGCCGGATCCTGCACATCGGCAAACTGCCGGCGGATATGCTCCAGGTCTCCGGCCAACGCCTTAACCTCGCGTGGCGGCGGATAATCCGGCGCGTTGAACACCGACACCGGACTTTCCTGCCATAGCTGCCTGCCTTCGCGATTGCAGCGTCCTGCCGCCTGCACCACCTGGTCCAGCCCGGCCTCGGCGCGCCAGACCGCCGGAAAATCCACATCCACGCCGGCTTCCACCAAGGCCGTGGCAATCACGCGGCAGGGCTGCCGGTCTTTCAGGCGCTGGCGTATCTCGTCGAGCATTTCCTGCCGATGCGCGGCATGCTGGCGAGTGCTGAGATGAAACAGGCCAGCCACGCCCAGTTCCTGCTTGGCGGCCTGATAAAGTTCAAGCGCATGGCGCCGTGTGTTGACAATGATCAGGCCCTGCGGCCGATTTGCCAATGCAGCCACCAGATCGTCATTCTGCTGCTGGCCAATATGAACAATATGCGTGCGCCGCATTTGCGCGGCCAGTTTTTCCGGCTCTGGCGCCAATTCGCCGCCGGCCAAGGGCAGGCCGACCGGATCAGTGCCAAAATGCGCCTGGTCCAAAGCCGGCTGGGTGGCGGTGCAAAACACGATGCTACAGCCGTAATTGCGTACCAGTTCCTTCAATGCCATTGCCGCCGGGCGCAGCAGATGGCGCGGGATGGTTTGCGCTTCATCCAGGATGATCACGCTGCCGGCGATGTTATGCAGCTTGCGGCAACGTGCCGGGCGGTTGGCGAACAGGCTTTCAAAGAATTGTACATTGGTGGTGACAATCACCGGCGCGGCCCAATCCTCCATCGCCAGCCGCAATTTGTCGCGCGCTTCCTTGGCGCTGCCGGGCACCTCTTCTAGCGCGGCGTGATGCTCCAGCAACGGCACCTCTTCGCCTAAAGCTGCACGGAACACCTTTGCCGTCTGCTCGATCACCGAAGTGAATGGAATGGCATAGATGATCCGCCGCATATTGTGGCTTGCAGCATGATCCAGGGCAAAGCCGAGCGAGGCCAGGGTCTTGCCGCCGCCGGTGGGCACGGTGAGGGTGAAAAAGCGTGGCGCACGATCCGCCTGCGACCTGACATGCTGCAAAATCCGTTGCCGCAACGGGCCTAGCTCGGTTGGCTTGGCCATGTCGGCCATGCCGGCCATGTAGGCGGTGAAACGCTGACGCAGATCGGGTAGCAAGCTTTGCAGGCTGGGCCAGTTGCGATCCGGCTGGCAGTTGTCAAAGCTGGCGTAATAGCGCTCGGTATCCTTGAAATCGCCATCTACCAAGGCAGAAAAGATCATTCGCCCGAGGAAGGCCAGGGCAAAAATCCGGCTTTGGAGATCACTTGCCGGGTTCATTTTTGGCAGCAGGCCGGTCGCATCCGGCATGATTTCCTGTCGCCAGCCGGCCGCTAGCGCGGGTAATTGTTTGTTGAGCCGTTCGGATAAACTGCCGGCATCAGCGCTGTGATAGTCCGGCAAGCCGGCATGATGCCCGGCAATGGCATAAGCCACGAGCCAGGCCGTGACCCGATCAGTGATACCGGCCTTGTCGGCCAGGGCCAGAACCTCCACAGCACCCGCAGTAGAATGATCCACATGCTCCGGGGCGCCGCGCAGCCGTGCCTGGAAGGTTTCGGAATACTTGCCCAGATCATGCAGCAGACCGGCAAGCGCCGCTGCTTTCTGCGCACCAAAGGCTTGAGCAAAACCAGCCGCCAAATCTGCCGTGGCGTTGAGATGGTCCTGCAACAAATGCCAGGGAGCATCGGCCTGCGGCGGCGAATGCGCGTATAGCGGCACGAAATTTACCCCCCTATCAGCCCCGCAATCAATCACTCATAGATTATTTTTAAACGTGATTGAGGATGTTGAGTGAATTTCCAAAACTATATGCAATCAATAATAGTTTATGCAATGATTTATAATCACCCGTGTGGCCAGGAGGACAATAGCCCGGCTGCTCCGGTAAAACTCACGCGCTGGGTGCTATAGCGCTTTCAGGCATATCGCCGCATAAATATGATCAGCGCGGTATAAACAATGCCGGCGGCTAGGCTGGTGAAACCGCTGAATATCACCAGGCCCAGGCCCCAGCCCTGCCAGGCAACAAGAATGCTGAGCGCCAGCAACAGCGCCGCCATGCCGCCAAGGCGCAGCGCGCGTGTTGCCGGCTGCGACAATGATCGCCGGAAAACATCACGCTGCTGGCGATAGCTAGCCAAGGCCAAGGCCATGAAGCCGATCAGGCAGAGCAGATAAACAACCGGATAATTCATGCACGGCCCTCGCGCAATGCAGCTTGCGCCGCCAGAGCCGGAGACTGCCTGGCCGTACGGATCGCCAGAACCGCATGCAATGCTGCCAGCGCCCAGCAGATCAAATCCATACCGGCAAACACCCAGTCACCCGCAGCCAGACTATGCCATAGCGGGCGTTGTGTGGTGAGGGCGTTCAACACCGGCAGCAGCGCCAGCAGCAGGGCTGCAAGCCATAACTGCTCGACCCAAGCCTGCCTGGCCGGGCGCAACAGGGCATGCAGCAGCGCAAGGCCCCAGGCAATGAAGAATAGGTGGATTTCCCATTGTGCGCGCGCTGGCATCGCCAGCGGCAGCAGCCGGTTGGCCCACAGGAAACCGGTCATGGCGACGGACAGGCCGGCAATGCTGGCGATGTTCAGCCGCTCCACCAGGCGGAAGCCAAAATCCGGCCGGGCCGGATCAGGCAATTTCTGCCGCCGCTTCACACTCCACATCACCAGGCCGGTGCCCACCATGGCCGTGCCCATGAAGCTGACGATGAAATACAGCCAGCGTGTCGTCAGGTCGCTGAAACGCCCGAGATGCAGCGCATAAAGCACACCGCGTGTTTCAGCGGCGGCGCCCACTGCGTCGCGCACATGCAGCAACTTTCCGGTGGCGCCTTCAAATTCCATATATTGTGGACTCATCGAGACACGGCCGGCCTCGCCGCGTGCCACCGCCACCCGCGCCGCCGCATCGCCGGCATGCGTGGCCGTAACGCGGCCGACATTATCACGGCCCCAGCGTTCCTGGGCCTGGCGCACCATAACCTCAATCGAGGCCAGCGGCGCCGGCTGGCCGCTGGCTTTGCCAGGCTGAATGAAAGCACTGAGTTCGGCCGCAAGCTGCTGGCGTTCGGCCTGGGTTTTTATCGCCACCTGCTCACCCCATGGCATATACATCGCCATCAGCGTGACCAGGCCGGTATAGGTGATCATCAAATGGAAGGGCAGCCCGAATACCGAGAAGGCGTTATGCGCATCAAGCCAGGAACGCTGCCCCTTGCCCCAGCGGAATGTGAAAAAATCGACGAAGATTTTTTTATGCGTGATGATGCCGCTGATAATCGCCACCAGCATGAACATTGCGGCGGCCCCGGCGAGCCAGCGCCCCCATTGCACCGGCATGTAGTGAAACTGGAAATGGAAGCGGTAGAAAAAATCACCGCCAAGCGTGTCACGGGCACTGACCTTCTGCCCGGTTGCCGGATCAAAATAGGCTTCGCCAAAACCACGCTGCCCCGGGCCACGCGGCGCAGCGCGCCAGAAAACATAGAGGCTGTTATTGCGCGCATCCGGCAGCCGGATGCTCCATTGCGGGCTGCCCGGCGCGATCCGGCCCAGTTCATCGGCGATACGCTGCGCTGCCAATGCCTGATCCGGCACCTGCACCTGATGTGGTATTTCCGGCCGCATCCATTGCGATTGCTCGTCCTTGAAATACGCCACTGTGCCGGTGAGGAACATGGCATACAGGATCCAGCCCAGCAGCAGGCCGGCCCAGGTATGCAGGTCTGACATGCTCTGGCGCAAACCACGCTTGGCGGGCTGCGGCCCGGTATCTATCGTCACGCGCGGCTCCTCGTCACCTTACAAACCAGGCCGCCAGCAGCAGCGGTGCGCCGGCCAGCAGCAAACCCAGCCAAGCACGCCAGGCATTACGCACGGCAAACACCCAGATCACGGCGCCGGCATAAACCAGAAAACTTGCCAGCATGCCGGCAATCACCGCTTGCGGCTTGGGCATCGGCAGCGCCAGCACAGCCACGCTGCTCAACGCGGCAAGCACATAGCCGCCCAGCAGGGCGGCTATGATCCGGGAGAATAACGGGCCGACGGCGCGGAGCCTGTGCACAGCCAAAGCCTATTTGCCTGGTGTTGCCACGGCTCCTGCCGGGACCGGCGCCAGGCCCTTGGCATGGAAGTAGCTTGTTGTGGTGACATAGCTCACGCCGTCATACTTCTCGGGGCCGTTGGCGCCCGCACGTTCGCCGGGGCTGCGATCATTCAGGCTGACCTCGGCCACATAGACGCCCTGCCATGGCAGATCAAATTGCACCAAACCTTGCTCGTCGGTATGGCCTTCCTTGGCCCAGCCGGATTGGATTGTCAGCGTCACCTTGGTCTTGGCTTTGGGCTGCCCCTTGAAAAACAGCTTGAACTGGCCCGGCTTGCCGGCCGGCACCAGGTCCAGCACCAGCTTGGGCTGCTGCTCGGCAAAGCTGGTGATCAGGCGCGCGGCCGGGTGATACCAGTTGGTGGCGCCGTTCCAGGTGTAAAACGGGTAACGCGCATCCTCGGCCACGATGCTCTCGCCGGCAGCCGCCTTGAAGGGCAGCACAAAACCGCCGGCGGTCTTGGCGGCATCGGCTTTGCGCTCGGCTTTGCCGGAAAGCAGCGTGGCTGTGGGCGCGACAAATTTGTCGAGCAGGCCAGGCGAGGTTTCGCGCAGGTTCTCGCCGAATTCGCCGAATTGGATCACGGCATTTTTGCCGCCCGGCTGTTCAATCCAAATCTGATGTGCTTGCGCGGCATGCGCAAAACCCAGGGCGGCAAACAGAGCAATAGCGAATTTTTTCATGATCGATCCAGAAGCAGGGGGTGGGGCGTTAGAAATCAAGCGCGGCAGAGAGCACAAAGGTTCGCGGCGAACCAACGGTGACGTAGGTTCCCGTGGTGAGCCAATAATTCTTGTCGAACAGGTTTTCGACATTGAAGCGCAGCGTGGTGGGCGTGCCCCACAATTCGGTGCGATAGCGTGCGCCCAGGTCAAATCGGGTCCAGGGATCAAACTGCAAGGTATTGGCGGTGGTGAGATAAGAGCTGGACGTATGGATCATACGGCCATTGACGGAGAGGCCAGATAGCCAGGGCGTATCCCAATCCAGGCCGGCGGAGAAGGTCATGTCCGGCACGCCAGCCGCGTCCTTGCCCAGTTCCGCCGCATTGGCCGTGCGCGTCAGTTGCGGATCAAGGAAGGTGACACTGGCCATGCCGCGCAGGCCGGGCAGGAATTCACCAAAGCCCGACAATTCCAGGCCGCGGTTACGCTGCTCGCCATCATATAGCCGGTCGTTGGCCGGCGTGGTGATCAGGTTTGGCCGCGCAATCTGGAACACCGCCGCCGTGGTGGTGATGCCGCCCCAATCCACCTTGACGCCGGCTTCATACTGCTTGGATTTGTAAGGCGCCAATACAGCGCCGGTATTGGCAAAGCCGGCGCCGACGATGGTGCCACGCGACAGGCCCTCGGCATAATTTGCGTAAATCGACACATTGCTCCAGGGCTTCAGCACAAGGCCGGCGAGCGGCGTTGTGGCGCTGGCATCGTAGCTGCTGGTCAGCGCGCCGGTGGTTGTGTTGTAGCTATCCACTTTGACATTCTGGTCGCGCACGCCCAGCGTCAGCAACACGCGCTCATCCAGGAAGGACAGCGTGTCGGCCACGGCAATACTGGTCAATGTGGTTTCGGCCGAACGGCGCGGATCGGTGCGCGCGGCGGTGATGACCGGCAGCGGCGACGGATTGTAGATATTCGATGTGTTGGTGCCGGCCGACTGGATATAGGCATTGCCCTCTTCGCGCTGGAAGCCGGAAAAGCCGATATTGAGGCTGTGGCCCACACTGGCGGTTTCGAAGCGCCAGCGCAGACCCAGATTGCCGCTGGTGGTCTGGCTGTAGGAATCGTAATAGGAATTACGCACCGAGAAATTGCCGACTTCATTCACCGCCGGGCCGGAAACCGGGAAAACCTGATCATTCATGCCATCGCGATAGCCAAGGCCCGTATAGGCGGTCAGCGATTCGGTCAGGTCGACCTCAAGCTGCGAAATGACGGTGGTATCATCCTGCACCAGCGTGGTGCCGGGATACCAGTTGCTGCGGGCATCCGGCGGCTTCGGGATTGAGGTGACGGTGGATAGAATGCTGACCTGCGGCCGGAAATTATCCGTATCGTCACGCTGCTTGATGGCATCAAACGACCAGCGCAGCCGCTGCCCGCGATAATCCAGCGCCAGCGCGCCCAGGCCGTTCTGCACATTGCTGCCATCGATCGAGGCTTCGCCATCGCGCAGCAAACCATTGAACCGCACGCCCCAGGCGCCATCTTCGCCATAGCGGCGGCCAACATCGATATGCGCACCCACATTGGCTTCGCTGACAAAGCTGGTGGTCAGGCGCGTGAGGGGTTCATCGCCGGCCCGCTTGCTGAGAATATTGATGCCGCCGCCGATGCTGTTGCCGGGCGCGATGCCATTGGCGAGTGCGCCGGGGCCTTTCAGCAATTCGATACGCTCAATCAACTGCGCCTGCACGCGATTGGATGAGATCAGGCCGTATAGACCATTGAAGCCAACGTCTCCGGAGCCAACGGCAAAGCCGCGAATCTGGAATGTGTCGTCAAAGCCGTTGCTGCCGGTTGTCAGGCGAACGGAAGAATCGTTGACCAGCGTATCGGCTGCCGTGCGCGCCTGCTGGTTTTCCACCAGCTGGGCCGTGAAGTTCACCGTGCTGAACGGCGTGTCCATGATGTCGTTGCTGCCCAGCAGGCCAAGTGAGCCGCCGCGCGCTACCTGGCCACCCGGATGGGCTTCATAAAGATTATGCAGGGTCGCGGTGCCTGGCACGAGAATATCCGCGCCTTCGACCCTGACTGCGGGCAGCACCGTTGTGCCGCTGGCTTGCGGCGCCGGGATCAGGGTCACCGTTTGGGCATCGCTGAAGCGATAGGTGAAGCCGGTGCCGGCCAGCAGCCGGGCCAGCGCCTCCTGGGCGGTGAATTCACCCGAGACACCCGGGCTTTGGATACCCGAGGTGACGCCGCCCTGGGTTGAAACCTGTAGGCCGCTTTGGCGCCCAAACAGGATCAACGCATTTGCCAGCGGCTGCGCCGACACGTTGAAACGGATGCGGGATGGCGCAGGATTGGCCTGGGCCGGATTGGCCTGAGCAATGTGCTGGGGCGCCATGTCGGCAGCCAGAACCGGCACCGAAAGCGGCACGGCAATCAGGGCGGTGGTTACAAAGAGGCGATAAAAAGATTTTACACGCCCGGCCTGATCCAATGCTCGCCGCGTTCCGAAATCCATAATGACATCCCCCAGAGAGACAAAATCAAAAACGCAAATGCGACACACTCGCGTCTATCCACCGGGTTTGACGACGACCTCCGCAATATTTCTCTGGGGATGGAGAAATAATTTGCCGCAGCGCCGATTATTTTTCGGATTTCGACAGAATTGTCAGGAAAGGGGAAATCCGGCGCATATTGCCGCCAATGGGTTGCAGCAGGGCGGCCAATGCCTGATCCGGCGTATTTAGATTGTAAAGCCCGGTCACACGCTCGGCGCCCAGCCGGTCATCGGCAATAATGATCCAGCCGCGGTGATAACGCCGGATTTCGGCAACAATCTCCGAGACCGGTGCGTTGAGGGCTGAGAGTTGTCCCTCAGCCCAATCGCCCACTGCATCTTCCGGAACCCGTTCTGCCACCAGTTCCCCAGTCGCACGATTGATGCTGAGCTGATTGCCGGGGATCAGGTATTCATCCACGCGCCCAGCGCCCAACTGTTTGTTAGCCTGGCGCACGCCAACCCGGCCATGGCTCACCGCAACCAGAACCGTCCTGTCATTTACGCGCACATCAAACGCGGTTCCCAGGGCCGTGATCGAAACATTGCCGGCCTGAACAACAAAAGGGCGCGCCTCATCCTTTGCCACCACAAAGTAGGCACGGCCGTTCGACAGCTTTATCGCCCGGTTTTCGCTGGTCAGATGGGCGGATAGCGCACTATCCGGCGCCAATTGAATTGTGCTGCCATCCAGCAGCGTTATGTGCCGAATTTCGGCGGTCGACGTGCTGTAATCGGCACCAATAGACTGCCCGAGCAGCGGGACTAACACCAAGGCCAGGCAGGCGGCTGCAACCGCCATCCAAGCCGCTGGCGAGCGCCGCCGGATCGGGAAGGCCAGCAGCTTGCCCGGCGCAGTTCGCGCAGGTTGCTTCGGCCAGCGAGACATTGTGGCCGGCTCCGTCTTGCCAAGCATCGTCCAGCCCTTGCTGGCCTGGCGCCATGCCACCGCATGCAGCGGATCACTGGCCAGCCAGGCCTTGTGCTGATCGCGCAGTTCCCCATCCGCCTGGCGCTGATTCAGCAGCAACAGCCAATGCATCGCTTCTTCGAGATGTTGCTTGGTGGGGGTGCTGGTCATGGTTCCGCTTCATACTATGCGCCTCAATCTGCAACCAAAAGAGGACGGCTACAGGTTAAGACGTTTAACTCTGGCATTTTTATCAGAGCGGGGCCGGCCCTGAGCCTCCAATCATGTTTCGCTAGGCGCCATCTCCATCAGGATGCGGGCCATGCCCTTGGTCACCATGCGGTGAACGGTGGGCAACGGAATAGCAAGATGCTCGGCAATTTCCGCAAAGGTATAACCGCCGAACTTGTTCATCTCGATAGCAATCCGGGTTTCCGCCGGCAGTGTTTCCATGGCCGCCTGTAGCCGCGAGACGGTTTCAGCCTCAATGAGGTTTTCCTCTGGCGTGCGCGGCATATCCGGCAACATCCACCATTCCGGCTCGCTTTTTTCCTGGCGGAGTTCGCGCATCTTTTTGCGGTGCACATCAAAGGCCAGATTGCGCACAATGCGGTAAAGGTAACGGATCGGCTCCTCGACGATGGTGCCTTGCTGCACCGCCGGGGCAAAGCGCAGGAAAGCCTCCTGAACAATATCCTCTGCCCGCCCACGATCACCCACCAGCGGCGTGGCATACTCCACCAGCGCCGAGCGCTTGGTCACAAAGAGTTCAAAGGCGCCATTCATTTTCAAAGCTGCATCCAGAATCTATCCGCCCTGTCATCACGCAATACTGACCGGCGCCGCGTAGTTTAAATGAGAATAGTTCTTAAATTCAATGGCTGCATGTTTTTTAGCTGCCGCTGGAACCCGCGTCGCTATCGACCGGCTTCATAGCCATCGAGGCCTTCCATATGGCAGGCGCCCCATTGCTAAGGCTTTTTTCTCCTGTAAAATAGGAACATGTCGGGATCATTTGTTCTGGAAATACTCGCATAAGTATGCGCCTAAAAATAAGAGCATATCTTTTTGCCATTCCCGGTCTTGTTCTGGCCGCGCTGGGCTTTGCCCTACCTTTGGCCGCAGCCGAGCCCGCCTTGCGCGGCCCGGTGGCGGTGGAGCAGGCCCGGGTGATTGATGGCGACACGCTGGAAGTGGTGGCGCTGATCTGGCTTGACCAGCGCATCACCACCCGGGTGCGGCTGGAAGGCATCGACACGCCGGAGCGCCGCAGCCAATGCGCTGCCGAACGCGAGGCCGCCGCCGCCGCCAGCCGGCTGGCCGTGGCCTGGCTGGAACAGCATCGCCGCGTGGTGCTGCGCGACCTGATCCATGACAAATACGCCCGCCGCGTGGTGGGCCGGGTGCAAAGCGCCGATGGCAGCAGCGACCTGGGCGAAACCCTGATCGCCCGCGGCCTGGCGCGCCGCTATGATGGCGGTCGCAAGCAGCCCTGGTGTTAGAATGTAACATCAGGCACTGGACTTCTGCGCCATCTCGGCCGAAATAGAGGGCACAAGGAGAGTGTTCCATGACCGGCCAGATCGATTACCGCCTCCCCGTTTCCGTCATCACCGGCTTTCTCGGCGCCGGCAAGAGCACGCTGCTCAATCGCCTGCTGCGCCATCCGGCGATGGGCGAAACCGCCGTGATCGTGAATGAATTCGGCGAGATCGGGCTGGATCATGCGCTGATCGCCTCCAGCAGCGAGGATACCGTGCTGCTGTCTTCCGGCTGCCTGTGCTGCACCGTGCGCGGCGACCTGGTGAACACTTTGCGCGAATTGATGCAGAAACGCGAAAGCGGCGCCGTGAAGCCGTTTCGCCGCGTGGTGATCGAAACCACCGGCCTGGCCGATCCGGCGCCGGTGCTGCACACGCTGATGAGCGACGCCGTGGTGGCCGAGCGTTTCCGGCTGGAAAGTGTGGTGACGCTGGTGGATGCGGTGAATGGCAGCGCCACGCTGGACAACCACATGGAAGCCGTGAAACAGGCCGCCGTGGCCGACCGCCTGGTGTTGAGCAAAACCGATCTGGCGCCCGCCGCCCTGGTGGGCGAATTGCGCCACCGCTTGCAGCATCTTAATCCCGGCGCGCCGATCCTGACCGTGGTGGATGGCGAGGTGGAACCGGACAAGCTGTTTAATGCCGGCCTCTACGATCCGAGCCGCAAGAGTTATGACGTGCAGAACTGGCTGCGCGCCGAAGCCTATGGCGGCCACGACCATCACCATCACGACCACGATCATCATCACGATCACGGCCACCATCATGATCATCACGACCATGGGCATGACCACGATGCGCATGGTCATCCGCTGACCCCGGATGGCAAGCTGGATGTGAACCGGCATGATGCCTCGATCAGTTCCTTCTGCCTCACCTTCGACACGCCGTTTGAATGGAACACCCTGGCCACCTGGCTGGACCTGCTGGCGGCCTATCGCGGTGATAATCTGCTGCGCGTGAAGGGCCTGATCAATGTGGTGGGCGTGGATCGCCCGGTGGTGGTGCATGGGGTGCAGCATATGTTTCATCCGCCGGCCACCATCCCGGCCTGGCCGGATGCCGACCGCCGCAGCAAGATCGTGTTCATAACCCGCGATCTGGGCCGCGAGGTGATCGAGCAGACCTTCTCTGCCCTGGCGCAGGCCGAGGCTGCCCCGGCTGCCAGCCTGGACACGGCATCACACGGCACACGCTGAGGCGATGCTACCGCCTGAACTGGCAGCGGCCATCCGCAGCATGGCCGGCACGGCGCGCGAGCGGGTGTTCAGCCTGACTGTTGCGGGCCGGCGCTACTGGGTGAAGCGGCCGGGCCTGCCGCGCCTGCGCTCATCGGTGCTGATGCAGCGCGGCCTGGCCATGCTGTTTGGCCTGGCGGTGCTGAAGCCGCCGCGTACTGGCCGCCTGGCCGATGAAGCCGCTGCCCTGCGCCATCTGCATCAGGGTGGCTGGCCGGTGCCTGACGTGGTGTTTGCCGATGCACAATATCTGGTGCTGGGCGATGGCGGCACCAGCGTGGAAAGCCTGCTGAATGCGGAACATGACGCCACCCGGCGCCATGGCTTGATTGCAGCCTGTGCCACGCTGCTGCTGCGCCTGCATGCCGCCGGCGAATGGCATGGCGGCGCACAGATTCGCAATTTCAGCTGGCGCGACGGCGCCCCCGGCCTGCTTGACCTGGAAGACCATGACCTGCCGGGCATGAACCTGGCGCAGCGCCAGGCGCGCGACTGCCTGCTGCTGCTCTATTCGCTGACGCGCTATGACAAGAATGCGACGGCGCCGCTGCTGGCGCCGATTGCGCTGCTGCTGGTGCAGGGCGCCAGCCCGGCAGTGCAGGCCGAGCTAAGCCGGCTGCATCGCCGCCTGGGCGCGCCGATCCGGCTGGCGCGACCCTGGGCGCACAAGGCCGGGCGCGATGTGCGCCAGGCATTGGCAGCAGAGGCCGCGCTGGGCGCGGCGCTGGCGCAGATTCAACCCGGCAATCAGTAAGCCGGCTCCAGGCCAATATCGCCGACCCGCAGGCCGCGCCAGTTGCTCAGCACCGGCTCCACCAGCGGCCGCAATTCATCCCGTGCGGCATTATCCAGCAGGCCGAGATATTCCAGCAAACCACCCAAAGCAGTTTGTGCCGCGCGCGCCGTGCCATCCACCACCTTGAGCGCAATGCCCAGGCCAAGCTCGGCGGAAGCTGCCGTGTAAACCCCTTCGGCGCCGGTTTTGGCAATGAAACGCCCGCCGCCGGCCTGCATCACGGCGGTGCAGAACCGCCCGCTGCCGGCGACAAAAAACGGCTCGGCCAGCACGGCGGCCGCCAGCCGCTTTGCCGCCTTGGCGCGTTCCGGCGCCAGGCCTTGGCCGGTGACAAAACGCGCAAAGCCATAAGCCAGCTTGTTGAGCGGCAAGGCCATGGTGGGCATCGAGCAGCCATCGGTGGCGAAGGCATCGGGCAGCAACCGCACACCGCACACATCCTCGATCACCGCCGTGACCCGGCGCTGCACCGGATGATCCGGGCTGACATAGCCTTGCAAAGTCTCGCCCAGATGCTGCGCCACGGTAACCATGCCGGCATGTTTGCCCGAGCAATTGTTGTGCAAGGCCGTGGGCAGGGCATGGGCGCGGGCCAGATCGCGGGCGGTCTCCTCGTGATAGGGCCAATGCGCGCCACATTCCAGCGCGCCATGGTCCAGGCCAAGCCGGCCGAGCCAAGCTGCCACGGTTTCGGTATGACGCGCCTCGCCGCCATGGCTGGCGCAGGCCATCGCCATTTCGGCATTGCTCAAGCCGGCGGCATCGGCGGCGCCGGATTCGATCAGCGGCAGCGCCTGGAACGCCTTGTTGGACGAGCGCGGGAAGATAGTGCTTTCAACATCGCCCCAGCCAGCTACCAGCCGGCCATCGGCATCCACCACGGCAGCAATCACGGCATGGCGGCTTTCCACTTGCGCGCCGCGCCGCACTTCCACGATAAAGGGCCGCTCGCCCGGACTGGGCAGGGGACCATAGGAACCGACCATCGGCTATACTCCTGGGGTTTTCTCCGGGATTCGGGCGTTTTATAGCAGCAATAAGGGATTCTGGCGATGCGCGGCTTTTTTGGCGTGGGTGTGGAACGGATGAGCAAGCCGATGAATGCCGGCACGCTGTTTCGCACCGCGCATGCTTTTGGCGCCGGCTTTGTGTTCACCATCGACGCCGCCTATTCGGTGAATGCGGCGCGCTCGGATACCAGCCGCACGCCGGATAACCTGCCCTGGTATACCTACGACAAGCCGGCCGATCTGAAACTGCCGCAGGGCTGCAAGCTGGTGGGTATCGAACTGCTTGATCAGGCGGTGGACCTGCCGAGTTTCCGCCATCCGCAACGCGCCGCCTATGTGCTGGGGCCGGAGCAAGGCTCGCTCAGCCCGGAACTGGTGGCCCGCTGCGACCATGTGATCAAAATCCCGACCAGTTTCTGCGTCAATGTCGGCGTGGCCGGCGCCATCGTGATGTATGACCGGCTGATCACGCTGGGCAAATTTGCCGAACGCCCGCTCTCGCCGCTGGGCAAGCCGACCTGGCCGGAAGACAAGGGCGGCCGCCAGCGCAAGCGCATTGTGGAATCATGAATTTTGCGCTGTTCGATACTGCGCTCGGCCCCTGCGGCATCCTGTGGGGCGAACGCGGCATTGCAGCCGTGCAATTGCCTGAACTGAACCGCCAGGCCACCCGCGCCCGGCTGCTGCGGCAGTATCCGGCGGCACAGGAAGCAGCAGCACCGGCTGCCATCGCCCAGGCCATCGCTGGCATCCAGGCTTTGCTGGCCGGCGACCGGTCAGTGACTTTCAGCGATGCGAAGCTGGATACCGCAGCCCTGCCGGCTTTCCATCGCCGCGTCTATGCCGTGATCTGCCGCCTCAGGCCCGGCGAGACCATGACCTATGGCGCGATTGCAGCCGAGCTTGACGAGGGCGAGGCCGGCGATGCCCGCGCCGTGGGCCATGCGCTCGGCAAGAACCCGATCCCGGTGATCATCCCCTGCCACCGCGTGGTGGCGGCCAACGGCAAACTCGGCGGCTTCTCGGCCCCTGGCGGGCGCGACACCAAGCTCAAGCTGCTCGCCATCGAAGGCGGCGGCGCCCCGGATAACCGGCAGCCGAGTTTATTCTGAGGCCAGCAGCTGGCTTGCCACCTCCAGCGGCATCAGCATCACACGCTCACCCAATGGCGAAAGCGTAAAGCCGTGCCGCCGGTAGAACTCAACGGCGGCATCGTCTATGGCATGGGCCACCACCGCCCGCACCCCGGCAATATCCGCCGCTGCCAGGCAACGGCGGAGGGCATCGGCCAGAAGCTGCGAGCCAAGACCCAACCCCTGCCATCCCTGGTCGATGGCCAGACGCGCCAGCAACAGCAATGGCACTTCATCCGGCAAGCCGCGCCGCAGCTTTGCCGTCGGCAAGGCGGCCCGCCGCTCCATCGCCGTAGCCAGGGCATAATAGCCAACCACCCGCAGCGGGTTGGCGGCATCTCCTACAACATAACTGCGCGCGGATAATCCCTCGCTGGCCAGGGCGCGGTCACGCAGCCAGACATCCAGGCTGTCATGCCGGCCATTGCGGAAGGAAGTGAGGTCATGCGCTGTTGTTAGGCGGCAGGGCGGCGATACCTGCCGATGCGGCAAAGCCGGCATCACTCTTGCCAGAGCGGCTTACCCGTCAGCCGCCGGCGGACATCGTCATTCATCGGCTGCGGCGCATCCAGCTGCTTCAGAAAGGCGGCATGGGCGGCTTCATCAAGCAAAAATAGCCGCTGATCCAGCAAGGTGGCCTCAGCCTCGCGCCGGGCGCTATCAAGCAAAAATTCCGACAATTTCTGCCCACGCAGATTCGCGGCGCGATTCAGCAGCGCCTTGGTTTCGGTCGAGGCACGAAGCTGGATGGTTTCGTCCTTACGGACGGAGGAAGCTGTGGCACGGGACATGGCAGAAGGATACAGTCTGTACCGACAACGTCAATACAAAAATTCCCCCTACTCCGCCGCCTCGATATCGCGGGCCAGCACTTCGCGCTTGCCGACATGGTTGGCGGTGCCGACCACGCCTTCCTTTTCCATGCGTTCCATGATGCGGGCGGCGCGGTTATAGCCGATCTGCAAATGGCGCTGGATGAAGCTGGTGCTGGCCTTGCGCTCGCGGCAGACCAGGGCCACGGCCTGATCGTAGAGCGTGTCGCTCTCGTCGCCATCCTCGCTGCCGCCCATGCCGGGCAGGCCGAATTTGCTTTCGTTATCGGTGGTCACGGCCTCGACATAGACCGGTTCGCCCTGGTCTTTCAGAATCTTGACCACACGTTCAACTTCCTCGTCGGTGACGAAGGGGCCATGCACACGCTGGATACGGCCGGCGCCGGGCATGTAGAGCATGTCGCCCATGCCGAGCAATTGCTCGGCGCCCATCTCGCCCAGAATGGTGCGGCTATCGATCTTGGAGGTGACCTGGAACGAGATGCGGGTGGGGAAATTGGCCTTGATGGTGCCGGTGATAACATCCACCGAAGGCCGCTGCGTGGCCATGATGAGGTGGATGCCGGCGGCACGCGCCATCTGCGCCAGGCGCTGGATCGCGGCCTCGATATCCTTGCCGGCCACCAGCATCAGGTCGGCCAGCTCATCCACGATCACCACGATGAAGGGCAGCGGATTGAGATCGAGCGGGCGTTCCTCGAAGATCGGCTTGCCGGTTTGCGGATCGAAGCCGGTCTGCACCGTGCGGCCCAGCGCCTCGCCCTTGACGCGGGCCTGCGCCAGCCGCTCGTTATAGGAAGCGATATTGCGCACGCCGAGTTCCGACATCTTGCGATAGCGGTCCTC
>DLGP01000012.1 GCA_002482765.1 Alphaproteobacteria bacterium UBA7691 | reverse complement strand
AGGCTGGCTCGGGCATCAAGGCTGGCTGGGGCATCGAGGCTGGCGAGGGCATCGAGGCCTACGGCATGGAGTTAATTGGTCCGCGCGGCGTCCTGCACATCGGGCCGATCGGATCGCGTATGGACACGCTGGTCTCGATTCACGCGAAGGACGGCATCCACATCAAGGCCGGCTGCTTTCGCGGAACCCTCGCTCAGTTCGAGGCGGAGGTGGTGCGTGCGCACGGCGAAACCGTTTTCGCTCGCGAATACGCAGCAGCGGCGCTCCTGATCCGGGCGCATGATGCCGCGTGGCGGACGACTGATGTGGCCGAGACGGCCGAAAAGCAGGAGGGCTGAGATATGGGAAGCAAATTCAAGCACCCGCTGGTGCTGATCGGCGTGCGCGGCGGCGTGTGCGAGGTGATCAATACGGCTGCCGTCGAGCACGGGATTGTCGAGGTCCGTGACTTTGACGAGGCACCGCCGCCGGCCAACTTCACCGACGCCGACACCATCCGCGCCGACAAGGCGCTGGACCGTGCCGTCGAAGCGTTCTCGGAGCGCGTGGCGTGGGAGGAGGAGCCGGAGGATAACGAAGCGCCAGAACCAGAAAAGCGCGCCGCACCGGGCGATGCAATGGCATCAATACACCCCTCGCCAACGAGCGCCTGGCGCCCATTCGATAGCGCGCCAAGAGACGGCACATACATCATCGCTGCTGTTGGCTTAATCAGCGAATCAAGGTGGGCGCATCTGGCAGGGAGGTGCTTCGTTGTGAGGCATATGACCTACGGGGATTGGGCGCTGTATCCCGGCATGAGCGTAGGCGACGATTGGTTCACCCACTGGATGCCGCTCCCGGAGGCGCCGAAATGACCGAGGAAGAATTTATCACCCGATTTAAGACCCACATGCTCAAGATCGCCAAGGATTTGTGGGGTATGGATGAATTCGAAGGCGGCGGATCAATTGCAGAATATGCGGAGAAAGTCGCGCCCACCTATTGGGCTGATCCTTTGCAGCGCGAAGATGGCCCGGAGCAATGCGCCCAGGCCGATCTGTCTTATTGGGGGGGATTGAGGAATGAACCGCCGAATTTTCAAAAAGCGGTGCAAGCGGGCAATGGAGGTGCTGATCGCCGAACACCGATTTTCTGGCGAGCGCTTTGAGCCAAGCCCAAGAGGCGATACCTGCCCCATGCCGCATCGGATGAGACTGCCGCGCAAGGGCAGTTCGCGCCAGCAAATCCAGGTACTCGACGAGCCTCACCTAATCATGCTGCCCGGAACAATGCTTATATGGTGGCAATCAAACTACGAATACGGCGAATGGGATTGTGATCCTGCGGCCGAGCATCTGGAGGAAATAATCACCTTGGAATGCACCAATTGGGAAAAGATGGCGCTGGCTGATACGACCACAGAAAACGAGAGGGAACCATGACCCACCCGACGATTGAGGCGGCTGCGTTAGCCATCACGGAAACCACGGATGCCGATTTTTCGTGGATCAACGAAAGCAAAGCCGTTGCTCGCGTGATCCTGTCCGCGCCGGTTAGCGAACAAATGGAATTGGCGGCGTATGAAGCTTGGCGTTCCAAAGAAGGTTCGTCTGCCAACGAGCGGATGGCAGCGTCAATTCGGGCTGCCATGGCGCAGTACCGCAAAGAATTGGGGGCGGAGTGATGGAAGTGGAAAAGAAAATTACTGTTCGGCTTACCAAAATAGAAGTGCAAGAAATTATAGCAGACTACCTAAGCCGAGATTTTGAATACGGGGTTTTTAAGGTGGAGAAAGTTGAATTTATTGTGGATTGTGGGAATGCCGATTACGGGGGCTTGATCGCTGTAGAGGCCACGTTGCCATGACCATCATCTTCCATCCGGTATGGCACGTCCGCAACCCTTCAGCACCCAGGCTGTTCTATTGCGGCGCCACTTCGAGCATCTGGGCAACTTGTGACGGCCGGTGGGGATGCGGCAACAAGGCCCACGCATTCCGCCTATCGGATAAAATCCGACAGCGAGAATACCAGACGCGCCGGCCCAGGTGCTCGCGGTGGAAAGAGCGCCCGGCCGTAGGCTGGACCTAATACCACCTACCCCTGCTCGGTTTCGCTCGGGCGCTGCATCCGGAAAACATAGTCCTCGATGCCGTCGGCTACGAACCCGTAGACCCGTTCACGCCCCCGGCGCAGCCGCGCCGCCAGGCCGGTCAAGCTCTCCCCGAACACGATGGCCGCCAGGCAGGCATCCAGGTTCCGGCTGCCCGACCGCTCCGCCACAGCGCGCTGCTCGCGCGCCCACGGCACATAGCGGCCACTCCACACGGCAGCCACATCATCCGCCATGTACTGGCGCCAGAACGGCGAGGCGCCGCCGGCAGCCTGTAGCATCTGCGCCCGGGCGCGGCTGGAGCGCCCCACCTCCTCGACCACCCAGGCGATCTCCCTGGCCGCCCTAACGCCGTCCTCGTCGATCAGGCCTGCGCGATAGAGCGTGACGACAGGGCTGATTCGGCCCGGCTTGGCGGCTGCCTCCGGGGTTGGCCCCAGGTCGGTATTCCTGGCAAGCACCACGCGCACCGGCTTTCCCTTAACAATCGCTGTGGCCTCGGCCACCAGGTCCGTGGGTTCGCGGACCAGCCTGGCCGGATCGCCCCAGGTTGCCAGCAGCGCCGAGATGGCCGCCAGGCGATCGTCCGTGACGACATGCCCCTCGATGTGCCGGCGGCTCTCAGCCAGCTCGCGCAAGCGCGCCAGGCGCTCGGCCGCGTCTGGCTTGCGCATGGCCATGGCCATGCCAGTAACTTCGACTTGGTGCCGGAACAGATACGCAAACTCGGTCGCTGGGTTCAGCCTAGCCATCACCAATCACCCCAAATCCATTCAGAAAGAAGCAGCGCCATGCCGGCACCAATACCAATCGCAACCGCATTGGCGTCGCCCTCGGCCATGCCGCCGATCACCAGACAGAACACCAGCACCAGAATGACGATATCCGTCATGCAGCCCCCCCGTGGCCTATCCTCACCGCCTGGCCAAAGATTAGGCGCAAGCGGCTCTCAAATTGCTGTACTAGGTAATCAGCCATAAACTTGCTGGGCGCCGTGAGGATTGGTCGGTCGTCAGCGCTGTTGAGATGCAACTTGCCAAACCACGATCTCAGCGCCTCGGGCGTGAATTGCTCCTCCAGCCGGTCGCGGTATGGCTCCAGGCTGGCATCCAGCACCGGCCGGCCAGCATCATCGACGGCCGGCGCCTTCGGGCCGCCGGTGGCGCAGCGGCCGGTCGCCACGCGGTCGCGGACGCGGTTGCGCCAGGTCGCCTCCCAATCCAGCTTCACGCCGTCTTTGCCGGGCACTGCGGCCCAATAATCCCTGAACCGCACCCACTCCGCCTCGGGATCGGGATGCCCCTCAGAGCGCGCCCACAAGGCCCATTTCTCGGGAAGCGTGGCATCGCCAGCCAGACGGCTGCCGCGCTTCGTTCGGGGCCTATCCAGTTCCGGGGCGTCTGAATCCTGAACCGCGAGATTGA
>DLGP01000062.1:7166-8014 GCA_002482765.1 Alphaproteobacteria bacterium UBA7691 | reverse complement strand
CCCGCAGCCACGCCGGCAGCCCCGGCACGGCAGGCAGCCGCGCCAAGCCCAGCCCCTGCTGCGGCACCGCGCCCGGCTGCCACGCCGGCACCCGCCGCCGCCACAGCCGGTTCGGCGCGTGTGCAGCTGGCGTCATTGCCTGAACAGGCGCAGGCACAATCCACCTGGGCGGCATTGCAAAAGAAGTTCCCCGGTGACCTGGGTGGCCTGACGGCGAATTACGAGCGGGTGGATATTCCCGGCAAGGGCGTGTTCTTCCGCGTGCAGGCCGGCCCGCTGCGGGATCGCGCTGCGGCCCAGGCGCTGTGCGAAAAGCTCTCGGCCCAGAAGCAGGGGTGCATCGTTGTTGGCCGCTGATATTTTTGCGCCGGTTGTTGTCGGCTGTGCCGGCCCGGCGCTGACCCCGGCCGAACAGGCGCTGTTTGGTGAAAAGCGGCCCTTCGGCTTCATCCTGTTTGCGCGCAATATCGATAATCCGGCCCAGGTGAAAAGCCTGGTGGCGGCGTTCCGCGCCGCTGTTGGCAACCCGGCTGCGCCGGTGCTGATTGACCAGGAAGGCGGCCGGGTAGCCCGGCTCAAGCCGCCGCATTGGCCGGTATTTCCACCAGCGGCGCGTTTCGGCGCACTGTACCAGCAGGATGCCGCGTCTGGCCGCGAAGCCGCCTATCTCAATGCCCGCGCCATCGGCGCCGAACTGGCGGCCTTGGGCATCGATGTGGATTGCGCCCCGGTGGCCGATCTGCCGGTGGCCGGCGCGCATGATGTGATTGGCGACCGCGCCTATGGCTTCAATCCCGAGATCGTGGCGGCTTTGGCTGAAGCCACCATGCGTGGCCTGCTGGATGCCG
>DLGP01000062.1:4532-7132 GCA_002482765.1 Alphaproteobacteria bacterium UBA7691 | reverse complement strand
CGGTGGTGAAGCACATGCCCGGGCATGGCCGGGCGCGGGCCGATAGCCATCTGGAATTGCCGGTGGTGGAAGCCAGCCAGGCCGTGCTGGAAGCCAGCGATTTTCTGCCCTTCAAGGCGTTGCGCCATGCACCCTGGGCGATGACGGCGCATATCGTTTATGCGGCTTATGACCAAACCCTGCCTGCCACCACCTCGGCCAAGGTGATCCATGAGGTGATCCGGGGCCATATCGGCTTTGACGGCGTGCTGATTTCCGATGACCTGACGATGAAGGCGCTGAACGGCGCGCTGCCCGATCTGGCGCGGGCTTCGTTGTCGGCCGGCTGCGATCTGGTGCTGCATTGCTCCGGCAAGCTGGACGAAATGGCTGCGCTGTTTGCCGGCCTGCCGGCGATGGCGCCGGCAGCAGCGCGCCGCATCGCTATGGCCGCTGCCGCCAAGCCAGCCACGCCGCAATCCTTTGCTGCCGAGCAGCGCCACCGGCTTGATGAATTGCTGGCCGAGGCTTTACCGCGCGCCGCGCGCGCCTGATTATCCGGCATGGATTCGGTTCTGAGTTTTTTGCTTGAGGCATCGGCCTGGGTGTTGCCGGCTTTGCTTGCCATCACCCTGCATGAAGCGGCGCATGGCTGGGCGGCCTGGAAGCTGGGCGACGACACTGCTTATCGCCTGGGCCGGGTCAGCTTCAATCCGCTGCGCCATATCGACCCGATGGGCACCGTGGTGGTGCCGGGCCTGCTGCTGCTGATGAAGGCGCCATTCCTGTTCGGCTGGGCCAAGCCGGTGCCGGTGGATTTCTGGCGCCTGCCATCGCCCCGGCGCGACATGGCGCTGGTGGCGATTGCCGGGCCGGCGGTCAACTTGGCGCAAGCCTATATCGCCATGCTGCTGTATCACGCCCTGCCATATTTTGGCGTCTGGGTCGGCGGCTGGCTGGCGATGAATCTGGAAAATGCCATTCTGATCAATTTGATCCTCTGTGTTTTTAACATGCTGCCTTTGCCGCCGCTGGATGGTGGCCGGGTGGCCGTGGGCTGGCTGCCGCTGTTTTTGGCGCGGCCATTGGCCCGTCTGGAGCCCTATGGCATGGTGATTTTGCTGGTTTTTATGCTGGCTGTGCCACTTGCAGCACAAACATTGGGCTGGTCATTCAACCCGGTGGCGGAAATCCTGTCGCCGCTGGTGAGCGGTTTACAGGACATCCTGCTTGTTTTGGCCGGCCACAGCCGCTAGAGCAAAGCGCACCGCTTCTTATTTGCGTGAACCTCAGTGACCGAACCCGAGACGCCCAACCCGTCTGCCCCTGATATGCCGGTGGCCGACCAGCAGCCAAGCGACCCGCAGCAGCAGGCTGCGGCCGTGGCGGCGTTTGAAGCGCCGACCCGCGATGGCCTGGGCGAGCCGGTGCAGCTGGCGCAGCAACTGGTGCTGGAACTGGATGGTTTTGAGGGGCCGCTGGATGTGTTGCTGGCCCTGGCCCGCGATCAGAAGGTGGATCTGCGCCGCATCTCGATCCTGCAACTGGCCGAGCAATATCTCGCTTTTGTGGCCGAGGTGCGCAAAAGCCGCCTGGAACTGGCCGCCGATTACCTGGTGATGGCGGCCTGGCTNNNNCTATCTGAAATCCCGCCTGCTGCTGCCGGAAAAGGAAAAGCCGGGCGAGCCGAGCGGCGAGGAAATGGCCGAGCGGCTGCAATTGCAATTGCGCAAGCTGGAAGCCATGCGTCAGGTGGCCGAGCAGTTGATGAACCGCGATCAGGTTGGCCTGTCGATGTTCCTGCGCGGCATGCCGGAAGGTGTGCGGGTGATCCGCAAATCGATCTTCACTGCCAGCCTGTTCGAATTGCTCAAGGCCTATGCCGAATTCCGCTCCAGCCGGGGCAATACCGAAGCGCTGACCATGCGCATGGCGCGGCGCCAGATCGTGTCGGTGGAAGAAGCCCTGACCCGGCTGCGCAACATGATCGGTGCGATCCCGGATTGGGCCACCTTGCAGGCTTTCCTGCCGACCGACCTGACCGATCCCTTCACCATCAAATCGGCGCTTGCCTCCACCTTCAATGCCACGCTCGAAATGGCCAAGCAGGGCCTGATCGAACTGCGCCAGGTGCAGAGCTTTGGCCCGATCTATATCCGCCGCAATACCGGATTGGTCCAGGATAACGGGCCGGCACCGGCGCCGGCGCAGCAGGAAGAGTAACGATGCAGTCCGAGCCGAGCCCAGAGCCGAGCCAAGAGCCAAGCGAAATCCAGGCCGAAGACACGCTGCCCGAAGCGGTGGAGAACGAGGCCCAGGCCGAGGTTCAAGCTGAACCGGAAGCTGAGGCTGAGGCTGAGGCTGAGGAAACCGCCGATGATGACGGCGAGGCAGCCGAGGACAATGCCGAGCCGAGCGACAGCGAAGCCGAATTTGCCCAGCAGCTTCGTATTGTCGAGGCCCTGCTGTTCGCTGCCGCCGAGCCGCTGGACGAGGCCAGCCTGCGCAAGCGGCTGCCCAAGAATGCCCGTATCAAGGCCCTGCTGGCGGCGCTGGAAGACCAGTATCGCCCGCGCGGTGTGATCCTGAAGCAGCTTGCCGGGCGCTGGTCGTTCATGACC
>DLGP01000062.1:0-4466 GCA_002482765.1 Alphaproteobacteria bacterium UBA7691 | reverse complement strand
CGAGATTGAGGAAATCCGTGGTGTTGGCCTGTCGAAAGGCACGCTGGATGTGCTGATGGAAGCCGGCTGGGTTAAGCTGCGTGGCCGCCGCCGCGTGCCGGGCCGCCCGGTGACCTATGGCACTTCGGATGAATTCCTGGTGCATTTTGGCCTAGATAGCATCGACAGCCTGCCGGGTCTGGAGGAACTGCGTGCTTCCGGCCTGCTGGAAGCTTTGCCGGCCAGTGGCGGCCTGCCGATGCCGGGCGAGGCGCTGGATGATGCCACGCCGGAAGATCCGCTGGGTGAGGATGATGATGGCCGCGAATTCCTGGAGCCGCTGATCGCCGATCCGGAAACCGCGCCAGTTGCCGCCAATGATGGCGAAGCGCCCGAGGCCGAGGCGATACCGGCAAATCCAGAGCCTGCCGAGACGGATGCCGCGCCCGGCGAAAGCGAAGAACCGCAGAAAAATGCCTGATCTCAGCCTCACCGGGGTCAGCCATTTTTATGGTGACAGGCTGGCGGTGGACCAGGTGTCCGTCGCGGTGGGTGAGGGCGAGATATTCTGCCTGCTGGGGCCTTCGGGCTGCGGCAAATCCACCACTTTGCGCCTGGTTGCCGGCCTGGAGGATTTGCAGCGCGGGGCGGTGCATATTGCCGGCCGCGTGGTGGCCGATGCCAGCGTGAACCTGCCCACCGAAGACCGCCATGTCGGCATGGTGTTTCAGGATCATGCGCTTTTCCCGCATCTGACGGTGGCTGATAATATCGGCTTCGGGCTTAACCGCCGCGACCATGCGGCGCGGCGCAAAACCGCAGCGACCTGGGCCGGGCGGCTGGGGCTGACACCGCATCTGGATGTGTTTCCACATCGGCTTTCCGGCGGCGAGCAGCAGCGCGTGGCGCTGGCCCGCGCCATGGCGCCGGAGCCGGCGGTGATGCTGCTGGATGAACCTTTCTCCAGCCTGGATAACCGGTTGCGTGATCAGATCCGTGACGACACGGTGCAACTGCTGAAACAGGCCGGCACGCCCACCTTGCTGGTGACGCATGATCCCGAGGAAGCCATGCGTATGGGCGACCGGATCGGCATCATGCAGGCCGGCCGGCTGGTGCAGGTGGATACGCCGGATGGGGTTTATGCCCGCCCGGCAACGCCCTTTGCCGCACGTTTCCTTTCGGAAACCAATGAAATTGCGCTGCGTGCCGAAGCGGGGCAGGTGACAACGCCCTGGGGCAGGCTGCCGGTGCCGAGTGGGCAGGGCGATGCGGCCGGCGCCTTGCTGATGTTTCGCCCGGAAGCGCTGCTGGAAACGGCCGATGGCTTGCGCTGTCGCGTGTTGCGCGCGCGCTCACTGGGCGCTTTCCGCCGCGCCGAAGTGATGTTCGACGCTTTGCCCGGCAGGCCTTTAGTGGCGCGGCTGCCACCGGGGCCGGCGCTGGGCGATGGCACAGAATTGCGGCTGGCCCTGAATCACAGCGCTTGTTTCGTATTTCCCGTAACTTAACTATGAAAAGTGCCGGGCTGAGTGAATTGCCTAGCGGGGGCAAACTCTGCCATAGTGCGGCTTGATCGCGATGGTTCCGGCGTCTGGCATTGCCCGGCCGCTTCAAGGAGAGAGATGATGGGTTCGTTCAGCATTTGGCATTGGCTGCTGGTTCTGGTGGTAATTCTGATCCTGTTCGGCGCTGGCAAGCTGCCGAAGGTGGCCGGCGACCTGGCCTCGGGGATCAAGAATTTCCGCAAGGGCATGAAGGAAGAGACGGAAGAGAATAAGGATGCCGCCAAGGATGCCGGCGTGATCCAGCAAACCGCCGCCGCGCCCCAAGCTGGTGCAACGGCGGCTGGCACAACGGCCCCGGCCGGTGCCACCAGCGACAAGCCGGCCCAGCACTGACGGGCTTGGCACTGACAGGCTTGGCACGGATCGGTGCCGTTCCGGCCCGTCTGTTCATTAACCGCCGCTGCGCCGTGATTGACGGTGCGCGGCCTTTGCATTGAAGGCGTCGGCGATGTTCGACATTGCCTGGTCGGAACTTGGCATTATCGCGGTGGTCGCGCTGGTCGTGATCGGCCCGAAAGACCTGCCGAAAGTGTTGCGCAGTGTCGGCCAATGGGTCGCCAAGGCGCGCAGCATGGCGCGTGAATTCCAGTCCGGCATCGACGACATGGTGCGCGAGTCTGAACTGGACGAATTGCGCAAGGCGGCCAAGTCGGTAACCGATTTCTCGGTTGAAAACGAGATCAAGAAAACCGTTGATCCCGATGGCACCCTGCCGGCTGCCAACCCGGCGGATGCGGTGACGACAGAAACCGTGCCGGCTGAAACAGTGATTGCCACGGCAGAGCCTGCTGTGGTGGCGCCGGCCAAGGAAGAACCGAAGCCGTGAGCGACAACACCCCCGAAAACGAGGTTGAAGCCTCTCGCATGCCGCTGCTTGATCATCTGATCGAGCTGCGCAACCGGCTGATGTGGGCGGTCGGCTCGATCTTCGTGGCCTTCTTCGCCTGCTATTATTTCGCGCCGCAGATTTATAACCTGCTGATGTACCCGCTGATCGAGGCGATGGGCAGCACCGAAGGCCGGCGCATGATCTTCACCGCGCCGCAGGAAGCCTTTTTCACCTATGTGAAACTGGGTTTCTGGGCCGCAGCGGTGGTGGCTTTCCCGGTGATCGCGGCGCAAATCTGGATGTTTGTGGCGCCTGGCCTCTACAAGGACGAAAAGCGCGCCTTCCTGCCCTTCCTGGTGGCCACGCCGGTGCTGTTCTCGATTGGCGGCGCTTTTGTCTATTGGTTCATCATGCCGCTGGCGTTGAAATTCTTCATCGGCTTTGAAGGCCATGGCGGCGAGGGCACGATCCCGATCCAGCTTGAAACCAAGGTGAGTGAATATCTTTCGCTGGTGATGACACTGATCTTCGCCTTCGGCCTGGCCTTCCAGTTGCCGGTGCTGCTCACCCTGCTGGGCAAGGTTGGCATCGTGTCGGCTGCCGGCCTGGCGGCAAAGCGGCGCTACGCCATCGTGGGCATGTTCATCTTTGCCGCCGTGGTGACGCCGCCGGATGTCATCAGCCAGATCGGCCTGGCGGTGCCGCTGATCCTGCTTTACGAGATTTCGATCTGGGCCGTGAAGCTGATTGAGCGTGATCGCGCCAAGCGGGAGGCGGCGGAGAAGGCGGCGGAAGCCGCCGAGGAAGCCGCAGCCGAGGCCCCTAAACCAGCAGAGACTGGCGAAAACGGCGCCACCCCGCCCGCGCCATAAGCGATATAGGTATTTCCGATGCATGACATAAAAGCCATCCGCGATAATCCGGCCGGCTTCGATGCGGCGATTGCGCGCCGTGGCCTGCCGCCGCAGGCCGAGGCCCTGGTGGCGCTGGATGCCAAGCGCCGTGCTGCCCAGGCCGAATTTGACGCCACCCAGGCCAAGCGTAATGCGCTATCGAAGGAAATCGGCGCCGCCAAGGCCAAGAAGGACGAGGCCCGCGCCAGTGAATTGATGGCCGAAGTGGCGGCGCTGAAGGATGCTTTGGCACGCCATGAGGCCGACCAAGCAAGCTTTGAAGCCGAGTTGAAGGATGCACTGAGCCGCATCCCCAACCTGCCGGCCGATGATGTGCCGTCGGGTTTGAGCGAAGACGACAATCAGGAACTGCGCCGCCATGGTGTGCCGCGCAGCTTTGCCTTCAAGCCGCAGGAACATTTTGAACTGGGCGAGGCGCTTGGCCTGATGGATTTTAATGCCGGCATCAAGCTGGCCGGGGCGCGCTTCACCGTGATGCGCGGCCAACTGGCGCGGCTCAGCCGGGCGCTCGGCCAGTTCATGATCGACCTGCACACGACGGAATTCGGCTATTCTGAGACCATCGTGCCGCTGCTGGTGAATGACGACACCGCCTTCGGCACCGGGCAGTTGCCCAAGTTTGGCGATGACCTGTTCCGCACCACCACCGGCTATTGGATGATCCCTACAGCGGAAGTGCCGCTGACCAATCTGGCGCGTGATCTGATCATCGATGAAAGCCAGTTGCCGTGGCGGCTGACCGCGCTGACGCCGTGTTTCCGCTCGGAAGCCGGCGCTGCCGGGCGCGATACGCGCGGCATGATCCGGCAGCATCAATTCGAGAAGGTGGAACTGGTCAGCATCGTGCGGCCGGAGGATTCCGCGGCCGAGCATGAGCGCATGACCGGCGCGGCGGAAGAAGTGCTGAAGCGGCTGGAACTGCCATTCCGCACCATGCTGCTCTGTGCCGGCGATATGGGCGGCGCGGCGCGCAAGACCTATGATATCGAGGTGTGGCTGCCGGGCCAGGATCGGTATCGCGAGATTTCAAGCTGCTCCAATTGCGGCGACTGGCAGGCGCGGCGCATGAATGCGCGCTGCCGCGTGCCGGGCGAGAAAGCCACGCGCTTTGTGCATACGCTGAATGGCTCCGGCCTGGCGGTGGGGCGCACGCTGATCGCGGTGCTGGAGAATTAT
>DLGP01000081.1 GCA_002482765.1 Alphaproteobacteria bacterium UBA7691 | reverse complement strand
ATTCGGTGCAGCAGCCGGGCGGGCGCGGCACCACCTCGGGCGGCGACCGCCGTTTTGTGCCAGTGCTGGCGCGCGGCGCGGTGGCCATCGGCGTCGCCGCCGTGTTCATGGAAACCCACAAGGACCCGGATAGCGCGCCCTCGGATGGCCCCAACATGGTGCCGTTCGACCAGATGGAGCAGGTGCTGGAGCAACTGATCGAATTCGACCATCTGGCGAAGGCGTATTGAGATAAGTTTGACGAGGGCATTTGCTCTCTTGTCGTCATGCGCGGACTTGATCCGCGCATCTCGTTTTTTCCCTATTCTGCGGCAATCTTTTCTGGGCGGACAGAAGATGCGCGGATCAAGTCCGCGCATGACGCATTACAGAGAACTGCTAGGGGCGCCCTGGCCCAGGCCATAAATGGCAGAATCTCTGGCAGCCATGCCCCGCCTTGCCGCAGTCTGCCCCTTGCCCGAATCCTCCTGGCGGGCTATCCCTTCGCCCGGTTTTTCCGATCCTGCCAGAGGTATTCCATCATGAGCGGCATTCTCGACATCGTGGCGCGTGAGATTCTCGACAGCCGTGGCAATCCCACCGTGGAGGTGGATGTGGTGCTGGATAGCGGCGCCTCGGGCCGCGCCGCCGTGCCGTCGGGCGCTTCCACCGGCGCGCATGAGGCCGTGGAACTGCGCGATGGCGACAAGGCGCGTTATCTCGGCAAGGGCGTGCAGAAGGCGGTTGCCGCCGTGAATGGCGAAATCTTCGATGCGCTGGCCGGCCTGGAAGCCTCCGAGCAGCTTGATATCGACCAGACCATGATCGAGCTGGACGGCACGCCGAACAAAAGCCGCCTGGGCGCCAATGCGATCCTGGGCGTGAGCCTGGCCGTGGCCAAGGCGGCGGCTGATGAGGCCGATCTGCCGCTGTATCGCTATGTTGGCGGCGTGGCGGCGCATTGGCTGCCGGTGCCGATGATGAACATCATCAATGGCGGCGCCCATGCCGACAATCCCATCGACGTGCAGGAATTCATGATCATGCCGGTGGGCGGCGCCAGCTTTGCCGAAGGCCTGCGCATGGGCGCCGAGGTGTTTCACACCCTGAAGCAGAAGCTGAAGGCGGCCGGCCACAACACCAATGTGGGCGATGAGGGCGGCTTTGCCCCCAATCTGCCGAGCACGCGCGGCGCGCTGGATTTTGTCATGCAGGCCATCGAGGCCGCCGGCTACAAGCCGGGCGTGGATATCATGCTGGCGCTGGATGCCGCTTCCACCGAATTCTTCAAGGATGGCAAGTATCACCTGGAAGGCGAGGGGCTGACCCTCGACCCGGCGGCCATGGCGGCTTATTGGCAGAAGCTGGTGGGCGATTATCCCATCGTTTCGATTGAAGATGGCATGGCCGAGGATGACTGGGCCGGCTGGAAGCTGCTGACCGATGCCATTGGCGGCAAGGTGCAGCTGGTGGGCGACGACCTGTTTGTCACCAACCCGAAGCGTCTGGCCGATGGCATCAAGCAGGGCGTGGGTAATTCCATCCTGGTCAAGGTGAACCAGATCGGCACCCTGTCGGAAACCCTGGAAGCGGTGGAACTGGCGCATAAGAACGGCTACACGGCGGTGATGAGCCATCGGTCCGGCGAGACCGAGGACAGCACCATTGCCGACCTGGCGGTGGCGACCAATTGCGGTCAGATCAAGACCGGCTCGCTGGCACGTTCCGACCGGCTGGCCAAGTATAACCAGCTGCTGCGTATCGAAGAGCAGCTTGGTCGCGCCGCGCGCTATCCGGGCCTGGCCGCCCTGAAGCGGGCCTGAGCCGGATGCGGCGGGCGGTACTGGGGTTGGCGGCGGCTGCGGTGCTTGGCGCTGCCGTGCCGGCCATGGCCGCCCAGCCGGCCGATCTGGTGGGGCGCTGGGCCGCCAGCCAGGGCCAGTGCGACATGGAGTTTGTCGCTTTCGAGCGCGACGGGCATTTTGTCTCGCAGCTTGAGGAAGACAAGCGCGAAGGCACTTGGCGCCTGGCACGCGACCGCGTCACCCTGATTGCGGCCGACGAGCCAGACCGGCCCTGGCTGCTGCATATCCTGGACTATACCGGCAACCGGCTGGTGGTGCTGGACGAATCGATTGAAAGCGACCGCCGCCTGCAACGCTGCCGCTGAGGTTGTGCCGCAGCGGCGCGAGTTCAAGCACAAGAATCAAAGAACCGCGATTCAGTCCTAACGCTTTGAATCCTTGAGTAGAATCTTGTGGATATCGCCGATTCGCGTTGACCGGGCGACTCGGATATGATTCCTTGGCGCCATGAGCGCATTCCGCGAAATCAAACGCCATTCCGTCGCCGCCATTGTGCCGGTGATCTGCTTCGCGGCCATCGCCTATTTCGGCTACCACGCGGTGGAAGGTGAGCATGGCCTGAATGCCTATACCCGGCTCAGCCTGCAAATCCAGGATACCAAGGCCGGCCTGTCGGATGTGACCGCCGAGCGCAAAATTCTGGAGCGCCGGGTGGCATTGCTGCGTGCCGACCAACTGGATGCCGACATGCTGGAAGAGCTGGCGCATGGTTCGCTCGGCCTGCTGGCTAACCGCGAAATGGTAATACTAGGACGCTAGCGCTGGCTGTCTTGAACAAATCTTGCTTCAATTAACCAATATTCAGTTAAACAAGAGAAAGTCCTTGTTTTAACTGAATTTATCGCCATCCTTCGAGCCCGGTTCTGGTCATTTCCCGGGAGGAAATTCGATGGCGAAAAGCCCCAGCAAGGCCGCCGGCAAGGCGGCGCCCAAGCTTCCGGATGCGAAGCTGTTGCTGAACTACTATCGCGACATGCTGCTGATCCGCCGCTTTGAGGAAAAGGCCGGCCAGCTTTACGGCATGGGCCTGATCGGCGGCTTCTGCCATCTCTATATCGGCCAGGAAGCCGTTGTGGTGGGCTTGCAGGCCTGCTCCAAGCAGGGCGATGCGGTGATCACCTCCTATCGCGACCATGGTCATATGCTGGCCTGCGGCATGGATGCCGGCGGTGTGATGGCGGAATTGACCGGGCGCAGCGGCGGCTATTCCAAGGGCAAGGGCGGCTCGATGCACATGTTCAGCCGCGAGAAGAATTTCTACGGCGGCCATGGCATTGTCGGCGCCCAGGTGCCGCTCGGCACCGGCCTAGCCTTCGCGCAGAAATATAACGGCACCGACAATGTGACCTTCTGCTATTTCGGCGACGGCTCGGCCAACCAGGGCCAAGTTTATGAGAGCTTCAACATGGCAGAGCTGTGGAGCCTGCCGGTGATCTACGTGATCGAGAACAACCAGTATGCCATGGGCACCTCGGTGGCGCGGGCCTCGGCCCAGCCGGCGCTCTACAAGCGCGGCGAAAGCTTCGGCGTGCCGGGCCGGCAGGTGGATGGCATGAGCGTGCTGGCGGTGCGCGAAGCGGGCGAGGAAGCGGTGGCGCATTGCCGTGCCGGCAAAGGCCCGGTGATCCTGGAAATGATGACCTATCGCTATCGCGGCCATTCCATGTCTGATCCGGCAAAATACCGCTCGAAGGAAGAGGTCAACAAGATGCGCGCCGAGCATGATCCGATTGATCAGGTGCGCCAGTTGCTGCTCGACAATCAGCTTTGCGATGAAGAAGCCCTCAAGGCCATCGACAAGGAAGTGAAGGAAATTGTGCAGCAGGCTGCCGATTTCAGCCAGAGCAGCCCGGAGCCCGATGCGTCGGAACTCTGGACCGACATTACCGTTGACGCCTGAGCGGGATAGGGAGCGGAACCATGGCTATTGAGATTTTGATGCCCGCCCTGTCGCCGACCATGACGGAAGGCAAGCTGGCCAAATGGCTGGTGAAAGCAGGCGATACGGTCAAGGCCGGCGATGTGATGGCCGAGATCGAAACCGACAAGGCAACGATGGAATTCGAAGCCGTTGATGAAGGGGTGATCGAACAGATCCTGGTGCCGGAAGGCAGCGAGGGCGTGGCGGTGAATACCCCCATTGCCGTGCTGCGCGGCGAGGATGAGAAGGCCGGCGCGGCTGCCCCGGCTGCTGCTCCAGCTCCTGCTGCAACTCCGGCGCCTGCTGCTGCGCCTGTGGCTGCTGCCGCCCCGGTTGCCGCACCGGCCATCGTTTCCGGCAAGGAACTGGCCGATCCGGATATTCCCGCCGGCACCGAGATGGTGACCATGACGGTGCGCGAAGCAATACGCGAGGGCATGTCGGAAGAAATGCGGCGCGACAAGAGCGTGTTCCTGATGGGCGAGGAAGTGGGCCAGTATCAGGGCGCCTACAAGATCAGCCAGGGCATGCTGGATGAATTCGGCCCGCAGCGTGTGATCGATACACCGATCACCGAGATGGGCTTCACCGGCCTGGGTGTTGGCGCGGCCTTTGGCGGCCTGCGCCCGATTGTCGAATTCATGACTTTTAATTTCTCGATGCAGGCCATCGACCAGATTGTCAATTCGGCGGCCAAGACGCTCTATATGTCGGGTGGCCAGATGGGCTGCCCCATCGTGTTCCGTGGCCCCAATGGCGCGGCTGCCCGCGTCGCCGCGCAGCATAGCCAATGTTATGCCGCCTGGTATTCGCATATCCCGGGCCTCAAGGTGGTGGCGCCCTATAGCGCCGCCGATTTCAAGGGCCTGATCAAGGCGGCGATCCGCGATCCCAATCCGGTGATCTTCCTGGAGAATGAAATTCTGTATGGCCGCAGCTTCGAAGTGCCGAAGCTGGAGGATTATGTGGTGCCGATTGGCAAGGCGCGCATCGCCCGGGCCGGCAAGCATGTCACCCTGGTAGGCTATGCCATCTCGGTGGGCTACTGCTTGCAGGCCGCCGAAAAGCTGGCCGAACTGGGTATCGAGGCCGAGGTGATTGACCTGCGCACCATCCGCCCGATGGATACCGCCACCATCATCCAGTCGGTGCAGAAGACCAATCGCCTGGTGACGGTGGAAGAGGGCTTCCCGCAATCCGGCATCGGCGCCGAAATCGCCGCCCGGGTGATGGAACAGGCTTTCGACCATCTGGATGCCCCGGTGCTGCGTGTCACCGGCAAGGATGTGCCGATGCCTTATGCGGCTAATCTCGAAAAACTTGCCTTGCCAAGTGTGGCCGAAGTGGTCGAGGCGGCGCGCGCCGTCTGCTATCGCTGAAGGAGCGCATCATGCCGATCCAAATCCTGATGCCGGCGCTGTCGCCGACCATGACCGAGGGCAAGCTGGCCAAATGGCTGGTGAAAGCTGGCGACACGGTTAAGGCTGGCGATGTGATGGCCGAGATCGAAACCGACAAGGCGACGATGGAATTCGAAGCCGTTGATGAAGGGGTGATCGAGCAGATCCTGGTGCCGGAAGGCAGCGAGGGTGTGGCGGTGAATACCCCGATTGCATTGCTGCGCGGCGAGGACGAGGCGGCTGGTGCTGCTGCCCCGGCTGCTGCTGCTGCACCGGCTCCGGCTGCTGCGCCGGCGCCGAAGCCGGTTGCTGCGCCAGCCCCAGCTCCAGTCGCGGCCCCGGCTGCGGCCCCGGCCGTTGCGCAGGGCGAGCGGGTTTTTGCCTCGCCGCTGGCGCGCCGCCTTGCCGCCGATGGCAGACTTGATCTCAAGGCGATCAGTGGCTCAGGCCCGCATGGCCGTATCGTCAAGGCCGATGTGGAAGCCGCCATTGCCGGCGGCGGTGCCAAGCTTGCGCCGGCCGCAGCAGCACCGGCGCCGAAGCCTGCTGCTGCCCCTGCCATCGCGGCGCCAAGCGGCCCCGGCGCGCGGCAGCTGGCCGATCTGCTCAAGATGCCGTATCGCGTCGAGCCGCTCACCTCGATGCGCAAGACCATCGCGCGCCGCTTGACGGAATCGAAGCAGACGGTGCCGCATTTTTATCTCACCATCGAGTGTGAGCTGGATGAATTGCTGGCTTTGCGCACGCGGCTTAATACCAAGGCGGCGAGCAAGATCAGCGTGAATGATTTTGTCATCCGCGCCGTGGCGCTGGCGCTCAAGAAAGTGCCGGCGGCGAATGGCTCCTATGACGAAAGCGGCCTGATCTATTACGAACATGCCGATGTGTCGGTGGCGGTGGCAACACCGAATGGCCTGATCACGCCGATTGTCAAACATGCCGAAGCCAAGGGCCTGGCGCAGATCGCCGCCGAGACCAAGGACCTGGCCGCCCGCGCCCGCGATGGCAAGCTGAAGCCCGAGGAATTCCAGGGCGGCACCTTCTCGGTGTCCAATCTGGGCATGTTCGGCATCAAGGAATTCGGCGCGGTGATCAATCCGCCGCAAGCCTGTATCCTGGCCGTGGGCGCCGGCGAACAGCGCGCCGTGGTGAAGAACGGCGCGCTCGCCATTGCCACGGTGATGAGCTGCACGCTCTCGGTGGATCACCGGGTTGTTGACGGCGCCGTGGGTGCCGAATTCCTCCAGGTCTTCAAAAGCTATGTCGAAGACCCGCTGACCATGCTGCTGTAAGGATCGTTTCATGACCAAGGTTGTTATCGTTACCGGCGCCGGCAAGGGCATGGGTGCCGGCATTCTCAAGCGGCTGGCCGGCGAGGGCTACATGGTGGCGGCGATGTCGCCATCGGGTGCGGCCAAGGAACTGGCGGAAAGCCTTGGTGGTGTGGGGGTCACCGGCTCCAATGCGGTGCCGGCCGATACCGAGACGCTGGTGAAGCTGACGCTGGACAAGTTCGGCCGCATCGATGCGCTGGTGAACAATACCGGCCATCCGCCGAAAGGGCCGTTGCTCGAAATCAGCGACGAAGCCTGGCTGCAAGGGTTTGAACTGGTGCATCTCAGTGTAGTGCGCATGCTGCGGCTGGTGACGCCGGTGATGCTGGCCCAGGGCCATGGCGCCATCGTCAATATCCTGACCTATGCTACGCTGGAGCCGGAAGCGGATTTTCCGGTTTCCGGCCCGGTGCGCGCGGCTTTGGCTGCCTTCACCAAGGTTTATGCCGATCAATATGCCGCCCAGGGCATTCGCATCAACAACCTGCTGCCCGGTTTCATCGACAGCCTGCCTGAGAAGGATACGCGCAAGGCCCGTATCCCGATGGGGCGGTATGGCAAGGTGGAGGAAATCGCCGGCACGGTGAGTTTCCTGCTATCGGATGCCGCCGGCTATATCACCGGGCAGAATCTGCGCGTGGATGGCGGCATCACCCGCGCCCTTTAGGCATTAGGCCCGTTCGCTGTAGGAGAGAGCGCCATGAGCGACACCAGCTTTGACCTGATCGTGGTAGGCAGCGGCCCCGGCGGCTACACCACGGCAATCCGTGGTTCGCAGCTTGGCATGAAAACCGCCATCATCGAACGTGAGCATCTTGGCGGCATCTGCCTCAACTGGGGCTGCATCCCGACCAAGGCCTTGCTGCGCTCGGCGGAAATCTATTCCAACATCAAGCATGCCGAAGCCTTTGGCCTCAAGGTCGAGGGCAAGGTCAGCATCGATGGCGCCAAGATCGTGGAACGCTCGCGCAAGGTGGCGGCGCAGCTTTCCGGCGGTGTCAAATTCCTGATGAAAAAGCACAAGATCACGGTGTTTGACGGCCATGGTGCTCTTGCCGGGGCCGGCAAAGTGAAAGTGACCAAGGATGGCAAGCCGCTGGCCGACCTGACCGCCAAGCATATCATTCTGGCCACCGGCGCGCGGGCGCGTTCGCTGCCCGGGCTGGAGCCGGATGGCAAGCTGGTCTGGACCTACAAGGAAGCCATGGTGCCGCCGGCTTTGCCGAAATCGCTGCTGGTGGTGGGTTCCGGTGCCATCGGCATCGAATTCGCCAGTTTCTACCGCCAGCTCGGCGCCGAGGTGACGGTGGTGGAGGTGATGGACCGCGTGCTGCCGGTGGAGGATGAGGAAATCTCCGCCCTGGCCAAGAAGGCCTTCGAGAAGCAGGGCATGAAAATCCATCTCGGCACCACGGTGACGGCGCTCAACAAGGGCGCGGATACTGTCACCGCCACGCTCAAGGACAAGGCCGGCAAGGAAACCAGCCTCACCGTCGAGCGGGTCATCCTTGCCGTCGGCATTGTAGGCAATGTGGAGAATATTGGCCTCGAAGGCACCAAGGTGAAGGTGGATCGCAGCCATATCGTGGTGGACGAATACAGCCGCACCGATGAGCCGGGCATCTATGCCATCGGCGACCTGACCGGGCCGCCCTGGCTGGCGCATAAGGCCGGCCATGAAGGCGTGATCTGTGTTGAGAAGATCGCCGGCGAAAAAGACGTGCATCCGCTCAATGTCTCGAATATTCCGGGCTGCACCTATTGCTCGCCGCAGGTTGCCTCTGTGGGGCTGACCGAAGCCGCCGCCAAGGCCAAGGGCCATGCGGTGCGGGTTGGCCGCTTCCCGTTCATGGCCAATGGCAAGGCGATTGCGCTGGGCGAGCCGGAAGGCCTGGTCAAGACGGTGTTCGATGCCAAGACCGGCGAATTGCTCGGCGCGCATATGATCGGCGCCGAAGTGACCGAGATGATCCAGGGCTTCGGCATCGCCAAGACGCTGGAAACCACCGAGGCCGAATTGATGCATGCCGTGTTCCCGCATCCGACGCTCTCTGAAATGATGCATGAGTCGGTGCTGGATGCCTATGGCAAGGCATTGAATTTCTAGGGCTTTTGTCGGGGTCGCCGGGCAGGCGGGAAAGTGCTATTTAAGAGCTTATGAAAGAGCATTTCCTGCGCAAGCTGGCCGAGATTGAGAAGCGCAATGCGGCCGGCGCCGACGATGCCGAGCGCCTGGCGCATATCAAGGCGCGGCGCGACCGTGAGGCTTTTGAGAAATTATCGCTGCATCTGGATGCCGTGGCGCGGCCGGCCTTTGAGGCTTTTGCCGAAGCCCTGGCCGAGCGCAGTGTGACGGCCAAGCTGCGTTTCGAGGCCGGCATGCCCGAGCGGGCGCAGGAATTGCCGCCTTTGGCCGAAGTGATTGTAACGCGCCCCGGCGGCAGCCGGCATTACGCGCTTTCCTATCTGCTGGATGGCGCTAGTTATGTCATGCGGCTGTCGCTGGGCGGCCAGCAGGAGCGCCGGGCTATTCTGCCGCAGGCGCGCTTGACCGCCACGCGGGTGCGCGGCGATCTGGAAGTGCTGCTGGAAGCCGTGCTGACGCCGGAAAGTGTCGTGAGGAAGCCGTGACCGAATTGCCTGTTAATCTTCGCCATCCCGAGAAAGCGCATAAGCCGGATACACCGATGCTGCGCAAGCCGGATTGGATCAGGGCCAAGGCGCCGACCTCGCCGGAAGTGGCCGAGACACGCAAGCTGATGCGCGATCTCAAGCTCAATACCGTGTGCGAGGAAGCGGCCTGCCCGAATCTTGGCGAATGCTGGAAGCAGAAACATGCCACGGTGATGATCCTGGGCGCGGTCTGCACCCGGGCCTGCGCCTTCTGCAATGTCGCCACCGGCAAGCCCATGGGGCTGGATCATGACGAGCCGGAGCATGTCGCCGAAGCCGTGGGCAAGCTGGGCCTGCATCATGTGGTCATCACCTCGGTGGATCGCGACGATCTGCCCGATGGTGGTGCTGGGCATTTTGTTCGCACCATCCAGGCGATCCGCCGCGCTTCGCCGCATACCACGGTGGAAGTGCTGACGCCGGATTTCCTGCGCAAGCCGGGCGCCATCGAGGCGGTGGTGGAAGCCAGGCCCGATGTCTACAACCACAATCTGGAAACCGTGCC
>DLGP01000112.1:937-10412 GCA_002482765.1 Alphaproteobacteria bacterium UBA7691 | reverse complement strand
CATCGGCTGGATCATGTCGCCGCTGCCGCGCGGCATCAGGCGGTTGCGCGCCGGGGTGGTGCGGGCCGCAGCCGCGCCGGCCGCGCCACGCAGCGGCACCGCCGAATCGGGCAGGCGCAGCACTTCCAGGGCGCGGGCGCGATGCGCCAGCCGGCGCAGGAAGCCACGTTCCTCCAGGCCGGTAACCAGGCGATGGATGCCGGATTTGGATTTCAGCTTCATCGCCTCCTTCATTTCCTCGAAGGATGGCGAGACGCCCGAAGTCTCCAGCCTTTCATGGATGAACATCAACAGATCATGTTGCTTCCGGGTCAGCATGCCGCAGTCTCCCTTGCCTGGCTTTGGCGCTCCGTCCTGGTCCGTTCCGGCCTGGGAACCGGAAACTTGGGTGGACTGAGTCGGAACGAAATTGAAACCCACGAAATGTTCTAAGTAGGTTCTTTCCTGGGGTCAAGCGGTTTTTTCCACAGGCCAAGCTCGTTAAAGCTGTGAATTTTCAATGCAAAACCCGTTTTGATTTTTCTTGCCGGGCTGTATCTGGCAGCACACCAACACCTCCCTTATACCTTGGTGGAAGGCCGCAGAAAAAGGCCGTCTAAGGATGATCCAAGGGGGAGGGCACCGGGCATGAAGTTCGGCATCCGGCAGAAGCTGAATATCGCAATCGCCTTGCTGGCGGCGATCACATTACTTTCAAATGGCGTTGCGGCACTGTTCTTCACCCGTGTGCAGAACACCTATGCCGGCGTCACCGGCGAAAGCCTGCCGGAAGTGGCTGCTGCCTTGAGCATGAAAGCCTTCAGCGCCGAGCTGACCGCCACGGCGCCGGCGCTGGCGGCAGCCAACGACGAGGCCGAGCGCGCGCGCGTCATGGCTGAACTGACCAAAAAGCAGAAACTGCTGGCCGAACAGCTTGAGGCAGTGAAGGCCGGGCGCGCTGCGCCGGAACAGCTTGAGGAAATCGGCAAGGCGGTGGAGTTCCTGCAAGGCCGTATCGCCCAGATCAATCGCTCGGTGACGGCGCGGCTCGACTGGACCCAGCAGCGCCAGGAAAAGACCCGGCTGCTGGGCAATGATTTTGCCGCTTTCCAAACCCTGGTGAAGCCGCTGGTGGACAAGGCGATTGACGATCTGGGGCGGGGTGCCGGCGGCGAAATGGCAACCAGTGCGCGGGCGCTGATGGAGATGGCGGCGGCGGTCAACCAGATGACCGGCCTGCTCAGCGTGGCGGCACAGGCACCGAATAACGAGGAAATCACCCGCCTGCAAAATGAATTCAGCACGCTCAACAACACCATTCTGCAAGACATCGACAAGGCGGCCAAGCTGCTGGATGTGGCTGCGATCCGTATCGCTGCCGGCAATCTGCAAGCCTATGGTTCCAGCAGCGACAGCCTGTTCCAGTTGCGGCGCGGTGAGCTGCGCACGGTGATGACCGCCGGCCTGGCGCTGAAACAGGCGCGCGATGGTGCGGCGCAATTGGCCAGCAAGGTGGAACAGGTGGTGCAGGACGCGCGTGAGCGTGCGAACGCGGCGGCTGCCTCGGCCGCCGGCCAGGGCCTTACCGTGCTGATCGTGCTGGCTGTGCTGGCCGTGCTCAGCCTGATCGCCGCCGCGCTGATCGGCTGGCTGTTTGTCGGGCCGCAGGTTTCGGCGCCGATTACCCGGCTGACGGTTGCCATGCGCCGCCTGGCGGATCGCGACTGGTCGGTGACCCTGGCCGAAACCTCGCGGCGCGACGAGATCGGCGACATGGCGCGGGCGGTGGATGTGTTCAAGACCGCCGGGCAGGATAATGAACGCCTGCAACAGGAAGTGGAGCGCAGCCGGGCCGATTTTGAGCAGGAGCGCCAGGCGCAGGAAGCCTTGCTGGAACAGGCCATCGGCCAGATTGTCGGCGCCGCCAGTGCCGGCGAGTTGGGCCGCCGCATTGATGCGGATGCCTTGCAGGGCGTGATGCGCACGCTGGGCATCGGCGTCAACGACCTGCTTGGCACTGTGGAGCGGGCCCTAACCGATTTGGGCGGCATGCTGGGCGCGCTGGCGCAGGGCAATGTTGGCCACCGCATTGATGGCGGCTATCGCGGCGTGTTTGCGCAACTGGCCAATGATGCCAACAGCCTGGCCGAAAGGCTGTCGGAAATTGCCGGCCGGTTGGGCCAGTCGGCCGGGCTGGTGCGCGATGCCGCGTCGGAAATCTCTGCCGGCAGCGCCGATCTGGCCCAGCGCACCGAAGCGCAGGCAGCCAGCCTGCAACGCACAGCGGCCACCATGGAGCAGATCACCGCCACGGTGCGCCATAATGCCGATAATGCCCGCCAGGCCAGCCAGCTTGCGGTTGCTGCGCAGGATACCGCCGAAGGCGGTGGCCGGGTGGTTGGCAATGTGGTGGCGGCGATGGGGCGGATCGAAGGCAGCAGCCAGAAGATCGTTGATATTGTTGGCCTGATCGATGAAATCGCTTTCCAGACCAACCTGCTGGCGCTGAATGCCAGCGTGGAAGCGGCGCGGGCTGGTGAAGCCGGCAAAGGCTTTGCAGTCGTGGCGCAGGAAGTGCGCGCCCTGGCGCAACGCAGCGCCAATGCGTCAAAGGAGATCAAGGCGCTGATCTCCGAATCCAACACCCAGGTGCGGGATGGCGCCAAACTGGTTGGCCAGGCCGGCTCGACCCTGGATGCCATCGTTGAATCGGTGAAGCGGGTGGCCGGCATCATCGAGGAGATTGCCATCGGCAGCCAGGAACAGGCTTCCGGGCTGGACGATGTGAACCAATCGGTGGCCGAGATGGATGAAATGACCCAGCGCAACGGCGCCTTGGTGGAGGAAACCACGGCCTCGGCCCAGTCGATGGCCGATCAGGCCCGCGATCTGGCTGACCTGGTGGCTTTCTTCAAACTTGGCAGGGTGTGAAGCCGCCAATCCACACTTCGTTAACCTCTTGCTCAGGATTAGAGAGCATTCTGCGAACAACGGGCCGAATCGGAGGCCCGAATCGGAGATGCGGTATGCTGGCGGGCAAGCGGAACATGATCTGGAGCGGGCGATGAGCGACGCTTTGCGGTTACGCCCGCGTGGCGCTGCGCCGGCCCAGGTGGCCCAGGCCTATGGCGCGGTGCAGGCCCGTGCCGGCCAGGAAAATACCGGTGTGTCGCCCGCCGAGGCCAAACAGGCGGCGCAGCAGGCCAAGCGCCGCGTGGCCCGCCTGGGCGGCACCGCCAACTGGGCCTTGTGGCTTGGTGCGGTTGCGCTGCTGGGCGGTGGCACGGTGCTGGGCAGTGTGCTTGGCGGCGGGCCGCAGGCCACCACCACGGCAACAATCCAGGTGCCGCGTATGGTCAATGTGGTGCAGCCGGCTAATGCCGTGGCCAAGGCGCCTGTTGCCACCCATCCCGAACCCCATGTGATCCTGCCGGCCGATTGGGCGCCCGTGGCGCAATCAGCCGCCGCTGAAATGCGCCCGGCCCTGGCGCCGCCGCCGCCGCCTGTGCAGGCCATGCCGGCAGTTGTTGCCAGTGCCGAGCCGGTGCAGCCTTTGCCGGTCGAAACCGAGCTGCCCAATCTGGCCCTGATGGCAACCAAACTGGCGCCGATGCAGAAACTGGTGGAGCCAGCCGCGGCAGCGCCCGTCATGGCGAAACAGGATGGGCCGGCGAAACCAGCGGCACCCGCACCGCGCATGGCAATGGCACAGCCCGCCTTGATGTTGCCGCCGCAGACCAGTGGTGATGAACGCTGGCGCCAATTGGCCCAGCCGGCGCCTGCCGATGCCAAGCCGCCCTTCATCGCCATCGTGATCGACGATATGGGGCTGGACCGGCGCAATTCGGCGCGGGCGGTGAATATCGCCGGGCCGCTGACGCTGTCTTACATGAGCTATGCCAGCGAGCTATCCGAGCAGAGTGCGGCGGCGCGCGCCAAGGGGCATGAGATCATGCTGCATCTGCCGATGGAGCCGCTGGATGCCAAACGCAACGATCCCGGCCCGAATGCGCTTTATGTTGGCATGGACGAGGCCGAGTTGCGGCGCCGGCTGACCTGGGCGCTGGGCCGCTTCGATGATTATGCCGGCGTGAACAATCATATGGGCAGCCGCTTCACCGCTGATGCCCGTGGCATGGCGGTGGTGCTGGAGGAATTGCAGAAGCGTGGCCGTTTCTGGCTCGACAGCCATACCGGGCCGCGCTCGGCCGGTCTGCCGTTGGCGGCGCAGCGTGGCCTGGCCGCCACGGGTCGAGACCTGTTTCTGGATGACGAACGCCAGGCCGGCGGCGTGGCCATGCAGCTTGCAGCGCTGGAGCGTATTGCGCGCAGCAACGGCGATGCCATCGGCATCGGCCATCCGCATGGCGCCACGCTCACGGCGCTGGAGCAATGGGTGGGGCAGCTTAAAGCACGCGGTTTCAGCCTGGTGCCGGTCAGCACCGTGTTGCGTCACCGGGCCGGCGAATTCACCGCGCCGCCGCCGCGTAATCTGGAAACTATCGCTTCGAATTGAGCGCGGCGCTTACGGCTCGCTGTAGGCATCCAGTTCAAACGTCGCGATATCGGCGATGGTTATCTCGCTTTCTGATACGGCAGTGGGATTGCCGCGTGCAAAACGCTGATCCACCTTGATACAGCCCAGCAGATGATCAATGCGATCACCGTCATTCGATAGCGGCAGCAGGATGCGGGCATAGCGGATATAAGGCCGCCCGGTCAGTTGCAGCGTGTTCTTGCGGAAGTGCACCTTGCGCTGAAAGGCGCTGATGCAGAAACCTTCGTCAAAAAATTCACGCAGCGGGCTGATCACGGCTTCGTCAAGCCAGCGGCCATGCAGCTTGCTGAGCACCAGGGCTTCCACCTCGCTGCCGGCCAGCCGGTAGCGGAAGCGTTCCTGCTCATGATCCACTTCAATGATGAAGATATTCGGCAGCAGGGCGCGCAAATCGACCGCATCAATGCGGTCACGCGGCGGCGGGAAGCGTCCGGCCTTGCGTTTCAACCAGTAGAGATAAAGCCAGCGGAGATCCGGCTCGTCGATATTTTCGGCGAATCGCATGGGATATATCCAGTGATAGGAATTCTTCCTACACAAACATTATTCACGTAACCGGATCAAAAAGCTAGTTCGATTTCCACCTTATGCGCAAACCGCTGGTGGCGTTTATTCCTCGCCGCGCATCTTGAGCAATGTTTCCGCGGCGTAATTCTCGCCCATCGACATGGCGCAGATGCGCGAGATATGTGCATAGGGCAGGCCGCTTTCCTTGGCCCAGATATTGAGTTGGTCCTGTATCTTGCGCAGGTCGCGTTTCGATGTGGCGGTCTGGCTCAGTTCCACCCCGGCATCGCGCAGGCAGGCAATCACGTCGCGTGAAGTGACAAAGCCATCCTTGCCCAGGAAACGCAGCAGATACTGCCCGGTATTGCCGCCCAGCCGGGCGCCGCGTTTGGCCAGCAATTCCAGCAGCCCGGCCTGATCTGTCACCGGCCACTGGCTGAGGAATTTGCCGAAGCTGCCATGCTCGGCGGCGATGTCGAGAATGAAGCGCGCATTGCTGCGCACGGTCATGATCTTCTGCCCGTTGCGCACGATGCGCGTATCGGAGGTCAGCTTCTCCCAGAATTCATCCGGCTTGTGCAGCAGCTTCTTCGGCTCAAAACCCAGGAAGGCGGCTTCGAAGCCATCCCATTTGGCGTCGATCACCTGCCATACGAAGCCGGCGCAGAAGATGCGCTTGGTCATTTCGGACAGCACACGATCATCGGCCAGTTTGGCCAGCGCCTTCTGGTCGGGCGCCTTGGGCAGCAGGGCAGCCAGGGCTTTCTCGCCGCCCTTGCGTTTCGCCGCTCTGGCCCGGATGGATTTGAACGACGTTGCCATGCTGCTCCCCGTTATCGGCTTATTGGCCCCGGCCACCGCGCTGCGCGTAGCGCTCTGCTTCCTCGGCCGCGCGCATCAATGCCTTGGCCTTGTTGACGCATTCCACATGTTCCGACATCGGGTCGCTATCGGCCACAATGCCGGCGCCGGCCTGCACATACATGGTGCCGTCCTTGACCAGCGCGGTGCGCAACGTGATGCAGGTATCCATCGAGCCATTGGCCGAGAAATAGCCGACGCCACCGGCATAGAAGCTGCGCCGGGTGCTTTCCAGTTCGTCGATGATTTCCATGGCGCGCACTTTGGGGGCGCCGGAAACCGTGCCGGCCGGGAAGCCGGCAAACAATGCGTCGAGTGCATCAAGTTCGGGGCGGATTTTGCCTTCCACATTCGACACGATATGCATCACATGGCTGTAGCGTTCGATGGTGTTGCGCAAGGTGACGCGCACACTGCCGATCTGCGACACGCGGCCAACATCGTTGCGGCCAAGATCGAGCAGCATGAGATGTTCGGCCAGTTCCTTCGGATCGGCCAGCAGGTCGGCGGCCAGGGCGGTATCTTCCTCGGGCGTGGCGCCGCGTTTGCGGGTGCCGGCGATCGGCCGCACGGTCACGGTATTATCGCGCAGCCGCACCAGGATTTCCGGGCTGGAGCCAACCAGGCAGGGGCCGCCCAGATTGACATAGAACATGAAGGGCGAGGGGTTGGTGCGGCGCAGCGCACGATAGAGCGCAAAGGGCGGCAGTCGGAATGGCAGCGAGAAACGCTGCGACAGCACCACCTGGAAGATATCGCCGGCCGCAATGTATTCCTTCGCCTTGGCCACCATCGCCAGATAGTCATCGGGCGACATGTTGGATTGCGGCTCGGGCAGCGCATCCAGATCGGCGATCTGATCGCGCACCGCGCCAAGCGGGCGGTCAAGGTCGCTCACCGCATCGGCCAGCCGTTCGGAGGCCAGGTTATAGGCGGCGCGGGCATCCATGCCGGGTTGCGGCCGCACTGGTGTAACCAGCGTGATCAGGTCGAGCACGGAATCAAACACCGCCATCAGCGTCGGCCGCATCATCAGGCCATCCGGCAGGCCCAGCGCATCCGGATTGGCATCCGGCACACGCGGCTCGATCAGCCGGATCATGTCATAACCCATATAGCCGATAATGCCGGCAGCCATCGGCGGCAGATGCGGCGGCAGGTCGATATGGTTTTCGGCCAGCAGGCGGCGCAGCGCCGGCAATGACGGTTCGGGGCAGGGCTCAAAGCTTTCGGCGTCAAAACGCGCGCGGCGATTGATCTCGGCCTTGCCGCCCTTGCAGCGCCACAGCAGATCAGGTTTCAGGCCAATGATGGAATAGCGCCCGCGCGTGGCGCCGCCTTCCACCGATTCCAGCAAACTGGCAAACGGCCGGCCATCGGCTAGCTTGAGGAAGGCCGATACCGGGGTTTCCAGATCGGCCACCAGGGTGGTGGACAGCACTTGCGCCTCGCCCGCCATGTAGCGCTGGGCGAAGGCGGCGTAATCGGGGGTCAGCTTCATCTCTGCCGGCCGCTCAGAATGCGCGCGCCCGGGCGGCGGCGTCGGTGCTCACCCCAAGGCTGGCTTCCACCTGCTTGCGATAACGCTCCTCAAGCTCGCCGATCAGGCCCTGGGTAAGCTGCTGGCTGGCGCGGTCGCGCTGCGCGGCAATAGCCGCCACATCGGCCGGCACAATGCGGCCCAGCCGGGCAACAATGGCATCGCCCGTCGTGCCGGCGGGGCCAACCGCCACTTCGCCGGGCTGTTTGGCGGCAAAGAGCAGGTTCACCACGGTTGGGCTCAGCGCCTTGTCGGCCGGGGCGCCGCTGCGGCTCAGCGGCGGCGTGGTCTGTGCCACCACGCCCAGCGCCTGGGCTTCCTTCAGCAGATCGCCGCCGGCGCGCAGCCGTTCGCCAATCTGCATCGCCAACTGGTCGGCAGCCTTGGCGCGTTTGCTGGCGGTGAGCGCGGCCACCACTTCATCCTTCACCTCGGCCAGCGGCTTCACGGCGCTGGGCTTGATGGCGCTGACCTGCAAAAGCTGGAAGCCGCCATCGCTCTGCTCCAGGATGATCGGATCAGCCTTTTCGCCAAGCTGGAAGGCTTCGGTCAGCAGCGGCGGCGTGGTGACGGGCAGGCTTTCCACCAGCTTGCCGGCAACATCCTGGCCGCGGGCATCCAGGCCGGCCTGGGTATGCAGGCTGGCTTTGTGCGCTTTGGCGATTTCCTCCAGCGGGGCGCCGCCGGCAATCATGTCTTCCACCATCGGGCGCAGCTTGAGCAGGGCGTCGCCGGCCTTGAGCAGGGCAACCTGCTGGCGCAGCTTGTCCTTCGCCTCGCTCAGGGGCGTGACATTGCCCGGCTTGATCTCGGCAACACGGATCAGATGCCAGCCAAAGGCGCTTTTCACCGGATCGGTCAGGCCCGGCGCGCTGAGCGCAAAGGCGGCATTGGCCAGTTCCGGCGGCAGCTGTTCCTTCTGCACCAGGCCCAGTTCGATATCGGCGGCTTTCATTTGCCGGGTACGTTCCGCCATGGCGGCAAAGGCTTCGCCACCGGCCACGGCCAACTGCTCCGCTTTGGCTTCTTCTTCGCTAGGGAACACCACCTGCTGCACCTGGCGCCGTTCCGGCGTTACATAATCTGCCTTGTGGGCTTCGTATTCCTCGGCGATTTCTTCATCGCTCACCGCGATATCGCCAGCCAGCCCGGCCGGGGTGAAGGACAGCCAGGCAATGTCGCGCCGCTCCGGGTTGCTGTAACGCACCGGGTTGGCCTTGTAATATTCCTCGATCTCGGCATCGCTCGGCGCTGCCGGGGCCGGCAGCTTGGCGGCCTCGATGCGGATATAATCCGCCATGCGGGTTTCCAGGCGATAGGCCAGGATGGCATCCACCGCCACATTAGGCGCCGCATCCACACCGCTCAGCAGGCTGCCCAGCAATTGCTCGCGCAGCAGATCGCGCCGCACCAGTTCCACCAGCATGGCTTCCGAATAGCCCTCATTGCGCAGGAAGGCATCGTAGCGCAGGCGGTCGAACTGGCCGTTGGTGCCCTTGAAGGTTTCGGCGCGGGTGATGTAGTCGCGCACCACGCCCGGGGTGGCGGCCAGGCCCTGCCTCAGCGCCGCCTGTTCATAGGCGCGGGCGGCGATCAGGCCGTTCAGCACACTTTCATCCAGGCCGAATTGCTGCATCTGCTCGCGGCTCAGGCTCTGGCCCAGGCGGCGGGCCATCTGCTGGCTTTCGCGCCGCATTGCATCGGCAAATTCCTCGGCGCGGATTTCCTGGTCGCCCACCTTGGCTACCGGCGGCACCGCCGCAGAGGTGCGGACATAGTCGCCGATGCCCCAGGCGCCAAAGCTGATAACCAGCAGCAGCATGAGGATTTTGGCAACCCAGGAACCGGCGCCTTTGCGCATTTGATCAAGCATGTACCACCTGAATTTCGTGCTAAAAATCTGAGGCGCCGGATACTAAAGGTCGGGGGCGGGCGGGGCAAGCCATGCGCGGCCCCGGCTTTTTGCGACAAAGCTTGCGTTTTGGTGCATAGATGCTAGAGAAACGCCGGATTTTTCAGCAGGAGTGATG
>DLGP01000112.1:0-892 GCA_002482765.1 Alphaproteobacteria bacterium UBA7691 | reverse complement strand
GCCGGCAATTGGAAGATGAACGGCCTGCGGGCTGCCGAGGCTGAGGCGCGTGCCCTGGCCGCGCGCGCCATGGCCGCGCCGCCGGCTGCCGATCTGGCGCTCTGCCCGCCTGCCACCCTGGTGGCGGCGATGGCCGGCTGGCTGGCCGGCAGCCCGGTGGCGGTGGGTGGCCAGGATTGCCATGCCAAGGCCGGCGGCGCCCATACCGGCGATATTGCCGCCGAAATGCTGAAAGATGCCGGGGCGGCCTATGTGATTGTGGGCCATTCCGAGCGCCGCGCCGATCATGGCGAAAGCGATGCCGTGGTGCGCGCCAAGGCCGCCGCCGCGCATCGCGCCGGGCTGATTGCCATTGTCTGCCTGGGCGAAACCCTGGCGCAGCGCGATGCCGGCGAAACCCTCAAGCTGGTGACCAGCCAGTTGCGCGGCTCATTGCCCGATGATGCCAATGCGGCCAATACGGTGATCGCCTATGAGCCGGTCTGGGCCATCGGCACCGGCCGCACGCCAACTTTGGAACAGGTGGCCGAGGTGCATGCGCTGATCCGCCAGGAATTGCGCGCCCGTTTTGACGATGGCGCCGGCTTCCGCATTCTCTATGGCGGTTCGGTGAAGCCCGATAATGCCGTGGCGCTGATGGCGGTGCCGGAAGTGGATGGCGCGCTGGTGGGCGGCGCCAGCCTGAAAGCGGCGGATTTCTGGCCCATCATTGCTGCCAAGGGATGAGGCGGCCCGGCGATCTCGCCGCGCTGAGGCGCGTGACCGAGCGCTTTGCCGTGGCGGTGACGCCGGCCATGCGCGCCCTGATCGATCCGGCTGATCCGGCCGATCCGATTGCGCGGCAATTTGATCCCAGCCTGGCCGAACTCAACGAACTGGCCGAGGAACTGGC
>DLGP01000048.1:41572-42168 GCA_002482765.1 Alphaproteobacteria bacterium UBA7691 | reverse complement strand
CGGATCACCTGCGGCTCGCTCAGGCCGGGCAGGCCGATGGCGCCCTTGCGGCGCAGGACGCCCAGGCGCGGCGTCACCTCGGGCGCTTCCGGCAGGTCAACGCCGCAGCGGCCTTCCTCGCCCTGTTCAAACAGCAGGGCTTCTTCATGATCCAGGCCACGATGGCCGCCGATGGTGCCAAGCTGGCCGGTTTCAGTAACAGCATTCGGCGTGGTGGGGCGTCCCTGACGGTTCAGCATCACAGCACCTCCTCAAGCGCCGCCACCAGCGCATCCATATCCGCATCAGTATTCATCTCGGTTGCCGCCAGCAGCAGCAGGTTTTCCGCTTCTGGCTCATCTGGCCACAGCCTGGAAGCCGGCACGCCGCCCAGGATGCCGCGCGCTGCCAGGGCTTCCACCACTTCCTTGGCCGGCTTGGGCAGGCGCAAGGTGAATTCGTTGAAGAAGGCGTCATTCAGCAACTTGGCGCCTTTCAGGCCATCCAGCTTTTCGGCCAGTTGCACCGCCTTGCCATGGTTGATCTCGGCCAGCCGCACCAGCCCCACTTCGCCCAGCAGGCTGAGATGGATGGTGAAGGCCAGCGCGCAGAGGCCG
>DLGP01000048.1:31527-41503 GCA_002482765.1 Alphaproteobacteria bacterium UBA7691 | reverse complement strand
GCCGCAGAGCCGGCCCGGCATCTGGCGCAGGAATTTCTCCTTGGCGGCAAACAGGCCAACATACGGCCCGCCGAAGCTGAGCGGCACGCCGATGCTCTGGCCTTCCGCCACCACAATATCGGCACCCATTTCGCCCGGCGGGGTGAGCAGGCCGAGTGACACGACTTCGCTCACGGCCACCACCAGCAGCACACCCTTGGCCTGGCAGGCCTTGGAGAGGGCGGTGAGGTCACGCACATGGCCGAACAGCGACGGATTCTGCACCACCACGCAGGCGGTGTCGCCATCGATCAGCGCGGTGAGGTCTTCATTGCCGTCCACATCCATCGGCGCGGCTGTGTAGGGCTGATCGGTCTGGCGCATCAGCGTTTCAACCACATCGCGGTAATGCGGATGCAGGCCACCCGACAGCACGGCCTTCTTGCGCTTGGTGACCCGCTGCGCCATCAGCACGGCTTCGCCGCAGGCGGTGGCGCCGTCATACAGCGAGGCATTGGCCACATCCATGCCGGTGATCAGCGCCACCTGGGTCTGGAATTCAAACAGGTATTGCAGCGTGCCCTGGGCGATTTCCGGCTGGTAGGGCGTGTAGGAGGTGAGGAATTCGCTGCGCTGGATCAGGTGGTCGGCAGCAGCCGGGATGTGATGCCGGTAGGCGCCGGCGCCGAGAAAACACGGCGCATCGGCCGGCGACAGGTTCTTCGCCGCCAGCGCCGCGATATGGCGCTCCACTTCCAGCTCGCCCTGATGCGGCGGCAGGTCGATCTCGGGATTAAGCGCCTCGGCCGGCACATCCTTGAACAAGGCATCAATATCGCTGACACCGATAGCCGCCAGCATGGCGCGGCGGTCGGCCTCGGTCTGACCCAGATAACGCATGGAATAAACCTCAGAGCGTGGCGAGATAAGCGTCGTAGGCGGCCTGGTCCATCAGCCCGTCCAACTCGGCCGGGTTGGCAAGCTTCAGCCTGGCGAACCAGCCATCACTCTGCGCCGCGCGGTTGACCAGGGCCGGATCGTCGGCGAGCGCGGCATTGCCTTCCGTGACGGTGCCGGAAACCGGGGCGAAAACTTCGCTGGCCGCCTTCACCGATTCCACCACCGCCAGCTCGTCGCCGGCCGCCACGGTTTTGCCGGGTTCCGGCACTTCAACATAAACCACATCGCCAAGCTGGCTCTGGGCATAGTCGGAAATCCCGACCGTGCCGATATCGCCATCGACGCTGATCCATTCGTGGTCCTTGGTGTAGCGGATAACAGGCATGCTGGGTTCCTCAGGCTTTGGCGTAACGCTTGGTGATGAAGGGCAGGGTGACAATCTTGGCCGGCAGCGGCTTGCCGCGCACCAGCAGGGCAATGGCGGTGCCGGCAGCGGCATGGGCGGTTTCGACATAACCCATCGCCACCGGGGCATCGACACTGGGGCCAAACCCGCCGGAGGTGACGATGCCGATCTTGCGGCCGGCGCTATCAAGAATCTCGGTGCCTTCGCGGGCCGGGGCGCGGCCTTCCGGCTGGATGCCGACACGCTTGCGGCTTACCCCCTCGGCCAGTTGCTGCTGCACAATGGCGGCGCCGGGATAGCCGCCCTCGGCGCGGCGGCGTTTGGAGATGGTCCAGGCCAGGCCGGCTTCAATCGGATTGGTGCCGGTATCGATGTCATGGCCATAGAGGCAGAGGCCGGCTTCCAGCCGCAAGCTGTCGCGCGCCCCCAGGCCAATCGGTTTGACTTCCGGTTGCGCCAGCAGCCAGCGCGCAAAGGCTTCGGCTTCGCTGGCAGCCAGCGAGATTTCGCAGCCATCCTCGCCGGTATAGCCCGAGCGGGTGACAAAGCAGGCATGCGGGCCAAGCTGCATCTCGGCGCCCTGGCCGAATTGCAGCTCGCTCACTGCCGGGTTGAGCCGCGCCAGCACCGCCACCGCCTGCGGCCCCTGCAAGGCCAGCAGGGCGCGGTCGGCCAGGTATTCCACCTGGCAATCCGGCAGGCCGGCTTTCAGCAGCGCGATATCCTGTTCCTTGCAGGCCGCGTTCACGATCACGAACAGATCGTTGGCGCGTTTGTTCACCATCAGATCGTCCAGGATGCCGCACTGATCGTTGGTGAATACCGTGTAACGCATGCGGCCGACTTCCAGCGCCACCAGATCGCCCGGCACCAGCCGCTCCAGCGATTTGGCCGGATCAGCGCCGGTGATCAGCACCTGGCCCATATGCGATACGTCAAACAGCCCGGCGGCGGCGCGGGTATGTTTATGCTCGGCCATGATGCCGGCGGGATACTGCACCGGCATTTCATAGCCGGCAAACGGCACCATCTTGCCGCCCAATTCCTTGTGCAGCGCGTTCAGCGGCGTGAATTTGAGATCTTCTGTTGGTGCGCCAGTGCTAGCCACGGTCCCTCGCGGATCAAGAGTCGACACAGCATCGGGCTTTCGCCCGTCTGCGCCCCCTCTGTCCGTGGACCTGAGAGATTCGCCGCCGCCGCCAGAGATCGGCGAGGTCGACTTACTCCGTCGGTGGGCAAGGTTTTCACCCGGCCGCTTTCCAGAGTTTCGCAAGTAACCCCACGGTCCTTTGGCCTGAGAGTTTCCGGGGCGGTTGCTCCTTCGGCGCATCGAACCCGGGCCTAAGCCCGGCTGATGCCTCTCCCGCAGGGGTGCTGCGAATGGATCGAACATAGACGGCCCGGGGATGGTGTCAAACCCTTTCGCCCTTGCAGCATGAAAAGCTTGGGGAAAACCCAGGTTGACAGGGCAAATCCGGGCGGTAGGCTGGATTCAATAAACAGGCAGTTGGCACCGACTCGGCAACCGGGCGGCGCGGGAGGAAACAACAATGAATCCGTTTTTCATCGAACAGATGGCGATGTATTCCGCCTATCATCGCGACAGCCGCAACCGGGCGACGCATTTCATCGGCATTCCGGCGATTGTGTTCTCGTTGTTTGTGCCGCTGGCTTGGGTCGAATTGGGCCAGGTGGCCGGCCTGCCGCTCACCCTGGCGGTGGTGGTGTGGGCGGCCAGCGGGATGTTTTATCTCTGGCTGGATCGCCTGCTCGGCCTCGGCATGGTGATCCTCAGCCTGGGCCTGCTGGTTGCCGGCCATACCGTGGCGCTGATGGGCAGCACCATCGGCTGGAGCGTGTTTGCCTTGGCCTTTGTCGGCGGCTGGGTGTTTCAGCTTGTGGGCCATGTTTTTGAGGGCCGCCGCCCGGCTTTGGCCGATAATCTGCTGCAAGCCCTGATCGGCCCGATGTTCCTGGTGGCCGAAACCGCCTTTGCTGCCGGCCTCAAGCCTGAACTGCATCAGGCGGTGGAAGCGCGCTGGCAGCATTATTCCGTGGGCGCCGTGCAGGCGCGCACTGCTACCGCCAATTAGAGGTCAACATGAATCCGCGTTGGAAATGTCGGCCCGAAGGGTCGACCTGGGGCGATTTTGGCCCCGACGATCAACTGGGCCGGCTGAACCTGATCACGCCGGAGAAAACCCGCCAGGGCATAGCCGAGGTGCGCGAGGGCTTGCGCTTCTGCCTGTCGCTGCCATTGGAATATCCCGGCGGCAACCTGCTCAATCCGCGCCGTTATCCGCCGCAGCTTTTCGCTACCTCGCGCGGCGAGGTTGGCAATATGGTGCATCGCCTGTCAGCCTATGATGTGCGCCATAATGATGTGATCTGCGACGATCTGGCGCTGATCTATCTGCAATATTCCACGCAATGGGACAGTTTCGCCCATGCCGGGCAGATGTTTGATGCCGATGGCGATGGTGTGCCGGAACCGTGTTTCTATAATGGCTATCGCGGCGGCGCCGAAGTGCCGGAAGCGGTTGATCTGGGTGCTGCTGAGCCGCGTGCGCTACGTTTTGCCCAGCCCGGCGCCACGGCTTTGGGCATAGAGACTTTTGCCCGCCACGGCATCCAGGGCCGCGCCGTCTTGGTCAATCTATTCGATGATGTCGGCGAAAAGCGCGACTGGGTGGGCTATGACCGGCTGATGCGGCTGATGCAGGCCCAGGGCGCCGAGGTGGAACCAGGCGACATGCTGTGTTTCTACACCGGCTTTGGCGACACCATCCTGAGCATGAACCGGCAGCCGGATCGCCAGCGGCTGGAAAATTCCAATGCGGTGATCGATGGCCGCGATGCCAAGCTGCTGAACTGGATCAGCGATAGCGGTGTGGCGGCGCTGATTGCCGATAATTACGCCGTGGAAGGATTACCGGCGCGCGATGGTGGGGCGGACCAGCATGCCGCCTTGCCGCTGCATGAACATTGCCTGTTCAAGCTTGGCGTGCCGCTGGGCGAAATCTGGTATCTCTCCGAACTGGCGGCCTGGCTGAAAGCCAATCGCCGCACGCGCTTCCTGCTCACTGCGCCGCCGTTGCGACTTACCGGTGCAGTGGGGTCGCCGGTGACACCGATAGCAACCGTGTGAGCAGAATATCACGCGATATTGTTCGCATTCCAACATTCAATCGCTAGGGGATTTTGCGCCTGCTCACTAGCATTTGCCATAGCGGCAGATGAGGGAGACGTGCATGGCCTGGTTCCGCAATCTCAGCCTTTTGAGTAAATTGCTCAGTGTGGTGGCGATCCTGATCGGCACCGCCGCCTTCATGGGTTTTGAAGGTGTTCAAGGCCTGCGCATGATGGAGCAATCCGTGATGCGGATCGATGCCGCTTCGATGCGGCTGGAACATGCCGGCCGTGGCACCGCCAATCTGGTGCAATTCGTGCGTATGGCCGAAGCCATGACCCGGCCATTGGAGCCGGCTATGCGCGAGCGTGTGGCGGCGGTGGCGGCTGATGAATTGAAGCGTTACCAAAGCCGCATGGAGCGATTGCAGCCGCTGCTGGATACCGACGAGGATTTTCTTGATTTCCAGGCTATGCAGGCAGCTATTGATGCCTACATATCGGCCTATCGCCAGGCCCAGACCGATGCAATGAAAGGCGATTACGCCGCAGCGGAAAAAGCCATCGCGGCGATTGCCGGCGAATTCAATACGGCGCGGCAGAAACTGCGTAATATTGAGGATCGCTATGCAAAACTGCTGGATCAGGAGCAGAAAGGCGCCATCGCTGCGGCACGCGAAACCAGCCAGCAACTGATCCTGATTGCAGTTTTTGGCTGTCTTGCCGGCTTGGCGCTGGCTTTGGCCATTCTGCTGCTGGGGGTGACGCGGCCCTTGTTGCGCATGATCGAGGCGATGCAGCATCTGGCTGCCGGCCGGCTGGATGCCACGGTGCCGGAATTGCGCCAGACCGACGAGATCGGCCGTATCGGCTCGGCCTTGGCGGTGTTCAAGCGCAACGCAGTGGAGAAGCAGCGTGTTGAGGCCGAGATCGAAGCACAGCGGCAAGTGGCCGAGCAACAGCGGGCAGCGCGAGAGACGCGCGAGCGTCAGGCCGCCGCCGAAGTGGCCGAGCTGTGCCGCCGCATCACGGCCGGCGATCTTTCCACCCGGCTGGATGAAAGCGACAAGGAAGGTTTCCTGCTGGTGCTGAGCCAGGAATTGAACCGCCTGTCCGGTACACTTGGCACCGTCACCGGTGGCTTGGCCAGCGTGATGCAGGTGATGGCGCAGGGCGATCTGACGCGCCAGGTGGAGGGCGATTATCAGGGCGTGTTTGCTACGCTTAAACAAAGCGCCAATGCCATGGCGGCGCGGCTACGCGATTTTGCCGGCCGGCTGCTCACCACGGCGGAAGCCGTGCATGGCGCTTCGGCGGAAATTTCCACTGGCAGCCAGGATTTGGCCGGCCGCACCGAAAGCCAGGCTGCCAGTATCGAAGAGACTGCCGCTTCGATGCACGAGATTACCGCCACGGTGCGGCAGAATGCCGATAATGCGCAGATGGCGAGCCAGCTTTCGCAGGCGGCCAGCGATACGGCCCAGGCCGGCGGCCGCATCACCGCTGATGCAGTGCAGGCGGTGACCCGGATTGAGGAAAGTGCACGCCGCATTTCGGATATCGTGGCGCTGATTGATGAGATTGCTTTCCAGACAAATCTGCTGGCCCTCAATGCCAGCGTGGAGGCGGCGCGTGCCGGAGAAGCCGGCAAGGGCTTCGCCGTGGTGGCGCAGGAAGTGCGCGCCCTGGCGCAGCGCAGCGCCAATGCCTCGAAGGATATCAAGGCGCTGATTTCCGAATCGAACAGTCAGGTCAAGGCCGGCGCCGGGCTGGTCAACCGCGCCGGCCAATCGCTGGTGGAGATTGTCGCGGCGATCAAGAAAGTGTCGGATATCGTGGCCGAGATTGCCGCAGCCAGCCGCGAGCAGACCACCGGCCTGGATCAGATCAACACCGCCGTGGGCAGCATGGATGAAATGACCCAGCGTAATGCGGCGCTGGTGGAGGAAACCACGGCAGCGGCGCAATCACTCGCCACCCAGGCCGGCGAATTGGCCAATCTGGTCCGCTTCTTCAAAACCTGACCCACATCCCGTATCCTTTCGTTCGCAAACAACGAAAGGATACGGGATGAACGGGGCGGAAAGTCTGGTGCGGACATTGGTGGCGAGCGACGTGGATATCTGCTTCGCCAATCCCGGCACGTCGGAAATGCATTTTGTCGCCGCGCTGGATCATGTGCCGGGCATTCGCTGTGTGCTAGGGCTGGCCGAAGGTGTGGTCACCGGCGCTGCCGATGGTTATGCCCGCATTGCCGGCAAACCCGCCGCCACTTTGCTGCATCTTGGCCCCGGCCTGGCCAATGGCCTGTCCAACATCCATAACGCGCGCAAGGCCAATTCGCCGATGGTCAATGTGATCGGTGAACATGCCACTTATCATCTGCAATATGACGCACCGCTGACTGCCGATATCGAAGGTCTGGCGCGGCCGCTGTCGCATTGGATCGGCTATGCCCGTTCGGCCGGCGACGTGGCGCGGCTCGGCGCCGAAGCGGTGGCGGCAGCGCGCAGCAATGCCGGCCAGATTGCCGCGCTGATCCTGCCGGCTGATACTGCCTGGGATGCCGCGCCGGCCGGTGCTGCGGCCAGAATCGAACCGCCCGCGCGGCCCAAGGTGGACGAAGCGGCGATCCGTGCCGGTGCGGCGGCGCTTAAGCGCGGCGGTGCCAATGCCATGCTGCTGCTCGGCGGCGCGGCATTGTATGGCCGTGCGCTGCGCCTTGCGGGTCGCATCCAGGCCGCCACCGGCTGCCGGCTTTCCGGCCAGGGCGCCAATGCGCGGATTGAGCGCGGGCCGGACCTGCCGGATGTGGGCCGGATTCCGTTTGTGGTCGATCAGGCGGTGGCCTATCTCAAGCCGGTGGCTGAACTGGTGTTGCTCGGCGCGCGCAATCCGGTGGCCTTCTTTGCCTATCCGGGCAAGCCCAGCCTGCTGGCGGCGGCGGATTGCACCCTTACTGAAGTGGCAGTCATCGAGGCCGATCTGGAGGATGCGCTGGAGCGCCTGGCCGATGCCCTGGCGGCGCCCAAGGACTTCACATTGCCGCCCAAGCCGGCCCTGCCGGCGATGCCAAGCGGCGGCGTGACACTGGATGGCATTGCCGCCGTGGTTGCGCGGCTGCTGCCGGATAATGCCATCCTGGCCGATGAATCGGTCACCTCCGGGCGCGGCATTTTCGGCGCCCTGGCTGGCGGCGTGCGGCATGACTGGCTTCAAAATATGGGCGGTTCCATCGGCTATTCGATGCCGGTGGCGGTAGGTGCCGCGCTGGCGGCGCCGGATCGCAAGGTGGTGTCGCTGACCGGCGATGGCAGCGCGTTTTACACCTTGCAGGCGCTGTGGAGCATGGCGCGGGAAAATCTCAACATCACCGCCGTGGTGTTTGCCAACCGGCGCTACGCCATCCTGCGCAATGAATTATCGAATGTCGGCGCCGCCAATCCGGGGCCGCGTGCGATTGACATGCTGACACTGGATCGGCCCAACCCGGATTGGGTCAAGCTGGCGGAAGGCCATGGCGTGGCGGCAGAGCGGGCGGTGGACCTGGATGGTTTTGCTGCCGCGCTGGGCCGCGCCCTTGCCGAGCGCGGCCCCAGGCTGATCGAGCTGGTTTTCTAGGCGACTTTGAGCGCCTGCAACACCGGCAGGCGGCGCAGGAACAGCTTGGCATCTTCCAGCAACTGGGCGACGTTTTCATTTTCGCCCTGCAAGGTCTTGCCATCCTTCACCACGCGCTGGCCGATGGCGGTCATCATGCCCCAGGCGGCCTTGGCCAGCGCAGTGGCATCCAGGGGCTTTGTGCCCTTGGCTTCGTTGATGGCGGCCACAAACATCTGTTGCAGGCGCGGCATGCTGACCCCCGCGCCGATCACCGGCGAGGCGAGGCAGAGCACTTCGCTATGCTCCTTGGCCCGGGCGAGCAAGGCGGCGTTGAAACGCGCCGCTGCCGGCGTCATGACGGCTTCTTCCTCAATGCTGACCGCCGCCGAGGCATGGCCGGCACCGATCAGCACAGTAACCGCCTGGATGATCTGCATCGGATTGACATTCTTGGCCGCCAGCACCGGCACCAGTTCGGCCAGCGTTTTGGCGCGGTAGTTTTCGGCCGCCAAAGCCTCGATCATCGGCGTGTAGACGCCCGGGCTGAGATTGACCTCGCCCACCGGCGCGGTCAGTTTCAGCGGGATGTCGTCGGCCGGGCTGATCAGGGCGATGCGGCTCTGCATCAGCAGGTTGGTGCGTTCCGGTGCGCTCATAATGCGCGGGCCGCGCACAAAGATGTCGCGCCGGAACATCTGGTTCACCACATAGTCGCGGGTGCTTTCGCGCAGCAGCGGATGGGTGATGCCGGCCAGCATGTTGCGCGCCGCATCGCTCATATTGATATTGTCGATATGGTCGAGCAGGTTGGCCGAGGCTGCCAGGCTGAGTTTGGCGGCTTCCAGTTGCTGCGCGGCTTCGGCGAAATACATCGGCCGCCAATCAGCGTTGAAATATTCATGCGCCAGATAATTGACCGGCTTGTCCTTGAGGCCCTTGAGCCGTTCGCGGGCGCCGGAAACCTGGCGGAAATAACCGGCGCCGGCAGTATCCACCGCCTCGCCGAAAGCAATCGCATTCTGGATGCGCTTCTGGATGCCCTGGTCGCCGCTGCCGGCCATATCCTCGTGCATCTTCATCAATTCGCGGATCGGCATCATCGCCGACCAGCCCGGTAGGGTGTTGTACGACATATACACAACACCGCCGACGGCCAGATGCTTGCGCATGATCTCAACAATGGCGGCACGGTTGGTGTCTGACACCCAGCTCCAGATGCCATGCAGCACAATCACGTCGAATTTCGGCAGGTCATTGCGCTCGGCCAGTTCGGCAAAGCCGGCATCCAGCAGGGTGGCGCCGTTGCCGCCGGCCAGGGCCAGCGCCTGGGCGCCGGCAGCCTGGCTCGGGTTGAAATCAGTGCCCCAGAAATTGCCCTGGTTGGTGGCGGCATGCATGTTCACCGACACGCCCTGGCCAAAGCCCAGTTCCAGGTAGTTCACCGGGCCGGGTGCTGGCGGCGCGATTCCACGCAGCAGCAGGGCGAGTCGCAGATGCGCCGGGGCCAATTCACGATAATAGCCATAGGTATAGTCGATTTCCGCTACATATCCGGCGGTCCAGTTCGGCTGCACGAGTCTCTCCTGGTAAAAATGTTTCGGTGCCATTAATAGCAGAAAAGCTCTCTGAATTCTTAATTGCCGGGTATTTTCTGTCTGCCGCAGATCAGGGAAAAGCGGCTTTTTCGCCGGTGACAAGGGCGTTGACAGGGCCGTTGACAGGGGCTGGGTGGCTTTGTATGGTCCGCCCGCTTTTCCGCGCCGGGGCGCATTGCCGCGTCGGCTTTTTCATTGCCCGCCCTGGGCTTTGGTGCATCGGCATCGGCGCCCGGGAATACAGATCAAGGTTCGTGTCATGAAGGTCATCAATTCGCTCAAGTCGGCCAAGACCCGCCATCGCGATTGCCGCGTGGTGCGCCGCAAAGGCCGCGTCTACGTGATCAACAAGACGCAGAAGCGC
>DLGP01000048.1:1041-31510 GCA_002482765.1 Alphaproteobacteria bacterium UBA7691 | reverse complement strand
CCCGTCGCCCGGGCCGTTTGGCGTTTCTGGCGGCTTGCTCTGCTGCTTTCTTTGGGTTATTTGTCAGCTTGTCAGACAAATCCGGGGTGGCCATGCTGGTGGCGAGTCGTGAGCAGGAGATGGTGGATTTGCCGCGCCCGCTCGGCCTGGGCGGCGAATTGGCGCGCCGCCTGCAAGCCACGATCAGGGATGGCGCGCTGGCGCCGGGCGACAAGCTGCCAACCGAGAAGCAACTGGCTGAACATTATGGCGTCAGCCGCGCCGTGGTGCGCGAAGCCATCGCCCGGCTGAAATCCGAAGGCTATGTCGCCAGCCGCCAGGGGGCAGGGGCCTTTGTGGTGGCCCGCCCGGGCCAGACCAGTTTCCGCATGACCCCTGGCGACCTGCGCCATGCCTTTGAATTACGCGGCGCCATCGAGGTGGCGGCGGCGGAACTGGCGGCGCGGCGGCGCCAGCCGCAGGATTTGATAGCGATCCGCGCTGCCTTTGCCGCCATGCAGGCAGCCCTGGCCGCGCCGGGCGCCGAGGCAGCGCAAAGCGGCGTGGTGTCCGACGATGCCTTCCATGCCGCCATTGCCGCCGCCACGCATAACCCGCTGATCCAGCGTTTCCTGGATTTCCTGGCGCACCAGTTTTCTGAAACCCGGCAATTGACCTGGGCCGGCCTGCCGCTCAAGCCCGGCAATGCCGCCGCCGCCCAGGCCGAACATGCCGCCCTGCTGGCGGCGCTGGAAGCCGCCGACCCGATTGCCGCCGCTGCCGCCGCCCGCGCCCATGTGGCCGGTGCGGCGGCGCGGTTTGGCCTACAGCAAGAGGATGCCGCGCCATGCTGATGCCCGCCCCCGATCCCGCCATCCTGGCGCAGCGTGCCGATCTGATCGCCGATCTGCGCCGCATCGTGCCGGGCGAGGGCGTGATTGCCGATGAACGCAGTCTGCGCGCCTATGAATGCGATGGCCTGACCGCCTATCGCCAATTGCCGATGGTGGCGGTGCTGCCCAGCACAGTGGAGCAGGTCGCCGCCGTGCTGAAATTGTGCCATGAGCGCGGCGTGAATGTGGTGCCGCGCGGCGCCGGCACCTCGCTATCGGGTGGCGCCCTGCCGCTGGCTGATGGTGTGCTGCTGGGCATGGGCAAGTTCAACAAGGTGCTGGAGATCGATTGGGACAATCGCTGCGCCGTGGTGCAGCCGGGTGTCACCAATCTGGGCATCACCCGCGCGGTGGAGCATCGCGGCTTTTATTACGCGCCGGATCCTTCCAGCCAGATTGCTTGCACCATCGGCGGCAATGTGGCGGAAAATTCCGGCGGTGTGCATAGCCTGAAATACGGCCTCACCACCAACAATATCCTGGGTGTGCAACTGGCGCTGATCACCGGCGAGGTGATCCGGCTTGGCGGCAAACATCTGGAGGCCGAAGGCTACGACCTGCTGGGCGTGGTTTGCGGTTCGGAAGGCCTGCTGGGTGTGGTGACGGAAGTGACCGTGCGCATCCTGCCCAAGCCAACCAGCCAGCGGGCCGTGCTGGCCGGTTTCGCCACCTCGGAAGCGGCGGGTGATTGCGTGGCCAAGGTGATTGCTGCCGGCATCATCCCGGGCGGCATGGAGATGATGGACCGGCCGGCAATTCACGCCGCCGAGGATTTTGTCCAGGCCGGCTATCCGCGCGATGTGGAAGCCTTGCTGATTATCGAACTGGATGGCCCGCCGGCCGAGGTGGATGATCTGCTTGGCCGGGTTGGCACCATTGCGCGCGATTGCGGCGCGGTGTCGCTGCGGGTTTCCGAAAGCGAGGAGGAGCGGCTGCGCTTCTGGGCCGGGCGCAAGGCGGCGTTTCCGGCAGTGGGCCGCATCTCGCCGGATTATCTCTGCATGGATGGCACCATTCCGCGCAAGAAGCTGCCGGAAGTGCTGACCCGCATGGGCCAGCTTTCGGAGAAACATGGCCTGCGTGTCGCCAATGTGTTTCATGCCGGCGATGGCAATCTGCACCCGTTGATTTTGTATGATGCCAATAATCCCGGCGAATTGCAGAAGGCGGAGGAATTCGGCGCCGATATCCTTCGGCTTTGTGTCGAAGTGGGCGGCGTGCTGACCGGCGAACATGGTGTGGGCGTGGAAAAGCGCGACCTGATGCCGGCGATGTTCAACGAAGCCGATCTGGCGCAGCAGGAGCGGGTCAAATGCGCCTTCGATCCGGATCACCGGCTTAATCCCGGCAAGGTTTTCCCCACCCTGCATCGCTGCGCCGATCTGGGCGCCATGCATGTCAGCCGGGGCAAGCTGGCCTTCCCCGATATTCCACGGTTCTGATCATGAGCGATATTTTCCTGCCCCAAACCGCCGAGGATGTGCGCCAGGCCGTTGCCTGGGCCGCCGCCGAAAACCAGCCGCTGGCCGTGCAGGGCCATGGCAGCAAGGCGCGGCTTGGCCGGCCGGTGCAGGCGGCGCATATGCTTGATCTCAGCCGCCTTACGGGTGTGCTGGAATATGAGCCGGCCGAACTGGTGCTGACCGCGCGGCCGGCCACGCTGATCTCGGAGATTGAAACCCTGCTCGGCGAACAGCGCCAGATCCTGGCCTTCGAGCCGCCGGATTTTGGCCCGCTCTGGGGCATGCCGCCGGGGCGCGGCACGCTGGGCGGCGCCATCGGTGCCAATCTGGCCGGGCCGCGTCGTTTCAAGATCGGCGCCATGCGCGATCATCTGCTGGGTTTCCAGGCCGTCACCGGGCGTGGCGAGTTGGTCAAGAACGGCGCCAAGGTGGTGAAGAATGTCACCGGCTATGATCTGTCCAAGCTGCTCTGCGGCGCTTTCGGCACCCTGGCCGCCATCGTCGAAGCCAATGTGAAAGTGCTGCCGGCGCCGGAGAAAACCCGCACCATCCTGGTTTATGGCCTGAGCGATGCCGCGGCGATCCAGGCTCTGGCCGAAGCGGCGCAATCGCCGCATGAAGTTTCCGGCCTGGCACATCTGCCGGCCGATATGGCGGCACGTTCCGGTGTGGGCCGCATCGCGGCGGCGGGCCAGGCGGTCACACTGGTGCGGGTGGAAGGCACCGATGTGTCGGTGCTGGCGCGTTGTGCGGCGTTGCATGATCTGCTGGGCCGGCATGGTCCGCTGGATGAATTGCATTCGCTCAATTCGGCCTGGGCCTGGCGCGAAATCCGCGATGCCAGCCTGCTGGCTTTGCCGTTGGAGCGTGTGTTGTGGCGCATCTCGGTGGCGCCGATGCAAGGCCCGGCTCTGGTGGCCAGCCTGTGCCACAGCCTGCCCGGCCTGGCGGCGTTTTATGATTGGGCCGGCGGCCTGATCTGGCTGGCTTTGCCGCCCAGCGAAGATGCTGGCGCCGGCCTGGTGCGCCAGGCGGTGGCGGCCAGCGGCGGCGGCCATGCCACGCTGTTCCGCGCCGAGGATGCCCTGCGCGCCGCCCTGCCGGTATTCCAGCCTCAGGAAGCGGCGCTGGCCGCGCTCAGCCTGCGGGTGAAACAGAGTTTTGATCCCAAACACATCCTCAATCCGGGCCGCATGGAGGCGGGTGTCTGATGCAAACCAGTTTCACCCTGGCGCAGCTTGCCGATCCGGATATCGCGGAAGCCAACACCATCCTGCGCAAATGTGTGCATTGCGGCTTCTGTACCGCCACTTGCCCCACCTATGCCCTGCTGGGCGACGAGCGCGACAGCCCGCGTGGCCGCATCTATCTGATCAAGCAGATGCTGGAAGGCGGCGAGGCGGCGACGGAAGAAACCGTGCGCCATGTGGATCGTTGCCTGTCCTGCCTGTCCTGCATGACCACCTGCCCGAGCAGTGTGCATTACATGCATCTGGTGGATCATGCCCGCGCCCATATCGAACAGACCTATCAGCGCCCGCTGGGCGACCGGCTGTTGCGCGGCCTGCTGGCCTGGCTGCTGCCATACCCTGGGCGGTTCCGCTGGGCCTTGCGCGGCGCCATGCTGGCGCGGCCTTTTGCCGGGCTGCTGCCGGCCAAGCTGCGCGGCATGGTGCAGATGGCGCCGAAGCGGCTGCCGGCCGCTTCAAGCGTGGATTTGCCGCAGGTGTTCAAGGCTGAAGGTGTACGCAAGAAGCGCGTGGCCCTGCTCACCGGCTGCGCCCAGCAGGTGCTTGATCCGGCAATCAACGAGGCCACCATTCGGCTGTTGACCCGGCTGGGCTGCGATGTGGTGGTGGCCCCGGGCAGCGGCTGCTGTGGCGCGCTGGAGCATCATATGGGCCGCGAGGCCGCCGCCCATGCCAAGGCGCAGGCCAATATCGCCGCCTGGATCAACGAGGCCGATGGCGAGGGCCTGGATGCCATTGTGGTCAATGCCTCGGGCTGCGGCACCAATCTGAAGGATTACGGCTTCATGCTGCGCAACGATGCCGCCTGGGCCGAGCGTGCGGCGCGGGTTTCGGCATTGGCCAGGGATATCAGCGAAGTGCTGATGGATCTGGAGATCAAACCCGATGGCAGTGCCCCGGCGCTGAAACTGGCCTATCACAGCGCCTGTTCATTACAGCATGGCCAGAAGATCACCCAGGCGCCGAAGCAGTTGCTGCAACGCGCCGGCTTCACGGTGAGCGATGTGCCGGAAGGCCATCTCTGCTGCGGTTCCGCCGGCACCTACAATCTGCTGCAACCCGAATTGGCCACCCAGTTGCGTGACCGCAAGGCGGCGCATATCCGCTCGGTGGGCGCCGATGCCGTGGCGGCGGGCAATATCGGCTGCCTGGTGCAGATTGCGGGGGGGCTAGAGGCCGGCGGCACCGCCTTGCCGGTGCTGCATACCGTGCAATGGCTGGATTGGGCCACCGGCGGGCCAAAGCCCGCCGGATTGTAACGCGGCGCTCAAATCCATCACTCTCATCGTCGTCATGCCCGGGCTTGACCCGGGCATCCCATTTTCCCAGGAATTCAGCCATATTTTCGCAAAAACGGGATGCCCGCTTTCGCGGGCATGACGACTTTCTGGAGGGGCGGTAACAGCGGCATCAGATTAAACCGGACTCCAGTGGACTTGATCCGCGCATCTCGCTTTTTCTGCATTTTCCTTGAATTATCGGGCAAGGAGAGATGCGCGGATCAAGTCCGCGCATGACGAGAGAGTTGCTAAAGCCCCTTGATCGGCCCCGGCCTTATTTCTTGGTTTCAGCATAGGCCTTGCATTGCTGCTCGGCCTGCATGCGCTGATGCGAGGTCATGGTCTGGCCCACTTTGAGGCCGCGCATGATGTCGCTCATACATTCCTGCACCAGTTCGGCATGGGATTTTTTCTCGGCCGGCTTGCCGGCCTGGGCCAGAAGCGGTGCCGGCAGCAGGGGCAGCAGCAGGGTCAGGGTGAAAAACAGTCGGCGCATGGTTTGATCCTGAGAAGAGATGCTCTGGGGGCTGATTATATCCGGGCGATGTTGGAGGATGAAGTTACCATACGGATATGGTCAAGCAATCCGGCGCTGGCCTGATGGCAGAGCTGCAACACCAGATCGAATCCATCCTGCTTGCCGTAATACGGGTCTGGCATCTCGCGCAGCGGTTGATCCGGGGCAAAATCCAGGTAAAGCCGCAGCTTATCTTGCAATGCCGGCGGGCAAAGCCGTTGCATGGCGTGCAGATGGCCCCTGTCCATTGCCAGCAGCAGGTCAAAGCGCTGGAAATCGGCGGCAACAAGCTGGCGGGCGCGCAGGTTGCCGATCTCGATGCCGCCGGCCCGGGCGGTGCGGATGCTGCGCGGATCGGGCGGGTCGCCAATATGGTAGTCATGCGTGCCGGCGGAATCGACCTGCACGCTGGTGTGCAAAGCCTGCTGGTGCAGATGATGCCGCAGCACCGCTTCGGCGGTGGGTGAGCGGCAGATATTCCCGGTGCAGATCATCAATATGTGCATGAGACCATTTTGCCGTCGCCCGAGGCTACCGCAAGCCTCCCTTGCGGCGGTAAAATGCCGCCATGCGAGACGAGACTGCCCTGCTTTTTGCCAATGAGGCTTTTTATACCGCCTTCACCGACCGTGATATGGCGGCGATGGCCGATTTATGGGCCAAGGACCAGCCGATTGGCTGCATTCATCCTGGCTGGCCGCCGCTTTTTGGCCGCGAGGCGGTGCTGGATAGCTGGGAGCGTATCCTGGCTAATCCGGCAGCGCCCGAAGTGGAAACCGCCGGTGCCGAAGCCGTGTGCTGGGGCGATGTGGGCATTGTGGTGTGTTACGAGAAGGTGGACGACACCTATCTGGTGGCCACCAACACCTTTGTGCGCGAAGGCAAAACCTGGAAACTGGCCTATCATCAGGCCGGCCCGGTGACCACGCCGCCGCCCGGCGCTGCCAGCAATGACGACGATGGCGACGAGGATGAGGAGGACGAGGAAGTCCTGCTCGCCGAAGCCGGCGATGATGATGATCTGGAAGACGACGATGACGACGACGATGATGATGGCGACGACCAGCCGCCGTCGCGTTCGATTCATTAGTCTTTAGGCTTAACCAGCCATTCCAGCCGGGTTGCCGCGCCGGGTTCGCGGCCCAGCCGCGCCAGCAGATAGGCCAGCGGCGCTTTAAGCTGCTGATCCAGCCGCCAGGGTGGATTGAGCAGCAGCAGGCCGGAGCCATTCAGCCGGTCGGGCGCTGTGGCGGCACGGATCAGCAATTCCACCCGCAAGCTGGGCGGCAGCCCGTCACGCGCCAGCGCCTTGGCCCAGGCATCAACACTGCCCGCATCCTTGATCGGATACCACAGCGCGATCTGGCCCACCGGCCAGCGCCGATGCGCTGCCAGCAGGGCGCGGCCGATCCGCTCAAATTCATCACGCTGCTCATAGGCCGGATCAATCAGCGCCAGGCCGCGCCGGGGCGTCGGCGGCAGCAGGCCGCGTAGGGCCTCGTAGGCATCGCGCCGGTGGATGCCGATGCGGGCATCACCGCCGATATTGATGCGCAGTGTTTCGTTATCTTCCGGGTGCAATTCCACCAGCGCCAGGCGGTCGGCCTCGCGCAATGCCTGCTGCATCAGCCAGGGCGAGCCGGGATAATGCCGCAGCCCGGCGCCGCCGGGTTCCAGTGCCGGATTAAGCTGCTTCAGCGCATCCCAATAGAGCGGCAGGGCGGCTGCGGCCTGCGGATCGGCCAGCACGGCGCCGATGCCGAGCCGGTATTCACCGCCGCGCTGGGTGGCATCGGCTGCCAGGTCGTAAAGCCCGATACCGGCATGGCTGTCCAGCAGATGAAACGGTGCCGGCTTGGCGCGCAGGGCTTCCAGCAGGTGCAGCAGCACCACATGCTTCAGCACATCGCCATGGTTGCCGACATGATAGGCGTGACGGTAATTCATGCCGGGGGTTTTACCCGGCAGGCGACAATTTCGCCAGTTGCGCCTCGATGGCTTTCAGCACCTTGGCTTCGGTGGGCTTGGTCATGGTGGAGAACCAATCCACCGCGCGGCCTTCGCCATCGATCAGGTATTTGTGGAAATTCCAGCGCGGCCGGGCCACTTCGCCAAGCTCGGCATGCAGCCATTTATACAGCGGATGGGCCTTGTCGCCCACCACCACCTGCTTGTCGGCCAGCGGGAAATCCACGTCGAAATTCACCTCGCAGAATTCCTTGATCTGGCTGGCAGTGCCGGGTTCCTGGCCGCCGAAATCATCCGATGGCACCCCCAGCACCACCAGGCCGCGGTCGCGATACTGGCGCCACACGGCTTGCAGGTCAGTGTATTGCGGCGTGAAGCCGCATTGCGAGGCGGTGTTCACCAGCAGCACCACCTTGCCCTTGAATTGTTTCAGCGGTAGTGGCGAGCCATCGATGGCGGGCAGTTCAAAATCATGCATCGTCATGCCGGTTTTTGCCTTGGCTGGAAAGGGCAGGGAGGCCAGGGTGAGCAGCCCGAGGCCGGCTTGCAGCAGGTGACGGCGCAGGAAGGCCATGATTTTGTCCATTATCTGAATTCTTAAGCCGGTGTTAAGACCGGCGCCATAAGGTTGAGCATTGCTAACTATAGCGCCGAAAGTCGCCACGGCCAGGGTTGATACTGCCATGCCGAGCATTCCGGGTTTTCTGAGTTTCATCGCCTGTGGCCTGTTTGGCCTGATCGGCGCGGTTGGGCTGTCGCGGCTGGCGCCGGAATGGCTGCCGGCGCCGTTTGTTTTGCTGGTGGTGGCAATCACCGGCCTGCTTTGGGCCTTGCGTGAGCGGTATGAGCGCTTCCGGGTGCAGAATCTGCTGCTGGACGAGATCGAACGCATGGCCAGCCGGGTGCCGATCACCACCACTACGATAGAGGCGTCGCCGCAGCCGCAGCCGCGCGCCGAGCCGCGCCTGACCTTGCCGCCGCAGGTGCAAAGGCCGGCCGAGGCAGCGGCCCAGGAGATGGCCCAGGATAATGAAACCGCTGACGATGCGGCGCTATTTGCCGCCGTTTGCGATGCGCTGAACCATAACCGGGTGGAATTGCATGTGCAGCCGGTGGTGCGGCTGCCGATGCGCAAGCTGCGCTATGTGGAGCTTTTTGCCCGCGCCCGCGATGCCGAGGGCCGCGAATTATCGCCCGGCGCGCATCTGCCGGCTTTGGCCGCAGCCGGGCTGGCGGCGGAATTTGATGCGCTGATGCTGCTGCGCGGTGTGCAACTGGTGCGCAAGCTGGAAGCCCGCGCCCGCCATGTCGGGTTTTTCTGCAATATCTCCACCGCCGCCCTGGCCGATGCCAAGGCGTTTGAGGCGTTGCATGATTTTCTGCGCCGTGAACGTGAACGGGCCGGCACGCTGATCCTGGAATTTTCGCATCGTGGTCTGCTCAAGCTGGATGGTGCCGGCTGGCATCGGCTGCAAAAGCTTGGTGCCCTGGGCTTTGCGCTGTCGGTGGATAGTGTGGACAGCCTTGATCTGGATATCGCCGGCCTGGCGCGGCGCGGCGTGCGCTTTGTGAAGCTGGATGCGCGCCTGCTGCTTGATCCGGTGGCGGTGCGGCGCGCGCCGGTGGCGCTGGAGGATTTGCTGGCTTTGTGCCATCGGCATGAGATCGAGCCGGTGGCGGCCAAGGTGGAAACCGAGCAGGACTTGCTGCAACTGGCCGATCTGGGCTTTGAACTGGGCCAGGGCCACCTGTTCGGCAGCCCCAAGCTGGCCAAGGCCGCTTAAGCTTTAAGCAGCAAATCTGCCAATTCGCAGAAGCCGGCGCCGCCTTCCGATGGTGTGATGAATTTTGGCGGCGCGGCGATACGCTCCAGAAACGGCCGCACATTGGCCACGCCCACCGAATATGGGAAATAGCCGAACATCGGCGCATCATTCGGGCTGTCGCCGCTGAACACCACTTGCTCGCGCAGCGCATCTAGATCGACGCCGAAACATTCGGCGAAGAAGGCGCGGGTCATGCTCAGCTTGTCCCAGGCGCCGAACCAGCCATTGACATGAATTGAACTGACCTTGGCGGTGGCGCCTGCCGCCTCGAACAAGGCGACGATGCGGTCGATCGCCTCGGCCGGCAGCGGCGGCACGTCCTCGCAGAAATCTACCGCCAGGTCGCATTCGCGATATTGCTGATCGGAAGCCAGCGCGCAGCCCGGCACTTCGCGCAGGATAGTTTCGGCCAGGGCCGCAAGCTTACTGCGCGCCGCCTGGCGCTCGGCATCATCCTGCCAGAAACGGCGCTGCATCTTCCGCGCCGCCCGGTCATAGCGCATGTAAAGCGCGCCATTTTCGCCGACAATGCCGGAGCAGGGCCAGAAGCGCGCAATCATGTCGCACCAGCCGGCCGGCCGGCCGGTGATCGGCACCACGCGGATGCCGGCGGCTTCCAGCCGCTCCAGCGCGGCATAGGCGCGGGCTTCCAGCCGGCCATGGCTGGTGAGCGTGTCGTCGATATCGGTCAGCAGGTAGCGGATCTGGCTGGCCTGGGGCTTCAGGGCGGAAAGCGGCTGCATGATGGCGTGCGGGGGGTCCGAAAGGGGGAGAGGCCGGCCCGGGAGGGGCGCTTGCCGGTATTTTGGGCAGTCAGTATAGTCGCCGCCCCGATCCGCCCCGTCAACGTATCAGCCCCGTGAAAGTGTGCCGATGACCCAGCTCGATCAGCATGGCTATTTCCTTGAAGATATGTCCGTTGGCATGTCGGCAATGTTCAGCAAAACCGTCACCGAGGCCGATATCCTGCTTTTCGCTGCCGTGTCGGGCGATACCAATCCGGTGCATATCGATCAGGAATTTGCCGAAGCCAGCATGTTCAAGGGCCGCATCGCCCATGGCATGCTCTCGGCCAGCTTGCTTTCCACCGTGTTCGGCACCAAGCTGCCCGGGCCGGGCTGCATCTACCTGGCGCAGAATCTGCGCTTCAAGGCACCGGTGCGGCTGGGCGAAACCGTGAAGGCGAAGGTGACCGTGACCGAAATCGTCGAAGACAAGCGCCGCGTGAAATTCGATTGCGAATGCCGGGTCGGCAATACCGTGGTGGTGGATGGCGATGCCACGCTGATGGTCAACCGCCGCCCGCGCTGACGCTGATGCAGATCATCCAGTCTCTCGCCGACCTGCCCGCCGCTTTGCGCGGCGGCGCCGTGGCCATCGGCAATTTTGATGGTGTGCATCTGGGCCATCGCGCCTTGGTGGCCCAGGCGCGGCAGCAGGCGCAGCGGCGGGCGGATGGCGCGCCGGTGCTGGCAATGAGTTTTGAGCCGCATCCGCGCCGCTTTTTCATGCCCGATGCGCCGCCCTTCCGGCTTGATGGCTTGGCGCAGAAAGCCCGCCTGCTGGCCCAGGCCGGCGCCGATGCCTTGCTGGCTTTGCCATTTGATGCCGGCTTTGCCGCGCTCGGGCCAGAGGCTTTTGTGGCCGATGTGCTGCGCCGCGATCTGGGCGCCGCGCATGTGGTGGTGGGGTATGATTTCACCTTCGGCAAGGGCCGCGCCGGCGATACTGCCGCTTTGCACCGGCTCTGCGCCGATCCGCAAATCGGCGGCGGCATCGGGGTCAGCGTGGTGACGGCGCAGGGCGATGCGGCCGGCGTGTTTTCCTCCTCGCGTATCCGCGCCCTGCTGCAAGCCGGCGAGCCGGCAGCCGCCAATATATTGCTCGGCCGGCCCTGGGAGATCGAGGGCGGCGTGTTGCATGGCGACAAGCGCGGCCGCACCATCGGCTTCCCCACCGCCAATGTTGATATGGGCGATTTCCTGGTGCCGAAACTCGGCGTCTATGCCGTGCGCGCCACCTTGCCCGATGGGCAGAGCATCCCCGGCGTCGCCAATCTCGGCCTGCGCCCCACTTTCGGCAAAGACAAAGTGGCGCTGGAAGTGAACCTGTTCGATTTTGCCGGCGATCTCTACGACCAGACCTTGCGCGTCGCCTTCATCGGCTTCATCCGCCCGGAACAAAAATTCGCCGGCCTCGACGCCCTCAAAGCCCAGATCGCCGCCGACGCAGCCGAAGCGCGCCGGATATTGGCGGGGTAGGGGCCAAAACCAATAACAAAAGCCGTCATGGTCGGCGCAGGCCGACCACCCATGAGTATTTTTACGTCGACCTTTGAACAAAACGTGCATGGTACGCCGTCGCGTACCATGGCGGCTTTTGCTGTGAGGGAAAGCGAGTGCTTTCCTGAAAGCCCAATGCAAACAGCCGTCGCATTCTCCTATCACTCGTCATCGCCGGGCTTGACCCGGCGATCTTGTCCCAGCCGCAAACCAACTGGAAAATAAGAAAAAGAATATCTGCGGCGCAGAGCACAGGGCATGCAGCCCAGCTCTTCTCGGATGGCGCCAGCGTGATTTCTACCCCTCGCGCATTTGCGCCAGCAGGGCTTCCGCGCGGGCAAGGTTTTTTCGTGTTTCGGTCCAATAGTAGGGCATGGCAGTATCGGTAAATACGGTGAGTGCGGCCTTGAATGCCTGCGCCGCTTGGTTCAGATATTGCCACCTTTCCTTGCCGCCTAGGCGCTCGCCTAGGTTTTGCAGGGCAATACCGAGATTATTCTGCGTAAAGGCCCAATCGGTTGGCATGGCTGCTTGTTTGCGCACGGTGAGCGCTTCCCTGTATGCCTCTATCGCCTGATCCAGATATTGTCGCCCCTCATCACCGTCCAGGCGCTCGCTAAGACGGGTAAGAGTAGCGCCGAGATTGTTCTGCGTCATAGCCCAAGCGGCCGGCATGGTGCTCTGGCGGCGCACGGTGAGTGCGGCCTTGAAAGCTTGTACCGCCTGACGCAGATGTTGCCGCCCCTCGTTGTCGTCTAGGCGCTCGCTCAGGCGCGTCAGGACGGACCCGAGATTACTCTGCGTCTTGGCCCAATCGGCGGGCATAGTGGCCTGACTAAACACGATGAGCGCGTTCCTGTAGGCCTGCACTGCCTGGCCCAGACATTTCCGCCCCTTGTCACCTTCCAGGTGCTCGCCCAAACATTGCAGAGTGTTGCCGAGATTATTCTGTGTCGTGGCCCAATCGGCTGGCATGGCGGTTTGGCTGCGTACGGTTAGCGCGGCTTCATGGGCCTCCAGCGCCTGCTCCAAATATAGGCGTCCCTTGTCATTACCTAGGCGCTGGCCCAGGTTGGTCAGGGCAACGCCGAGATTGCTTTGCGTTAAGGCCCAGTCGGTCGGCATGGTGGCCCGACTACGCACGGTGAGTGCTCCCTTATATGCCTGCACCGTCTGGTCCAGATATTCCCGACCTTCGTCGCCACCGAGGCGCTCGCCCAGGTTAAGCAGGGCATTGCCCAGGTTATTCTGTATTGCAGCCCAATCGACCGGCATGCTGATCTGGCAGTATACGCCGAGCGCGTCCTTGTAAGCCTGCACTGCCTGATCCAGGTATTGCCGCCCCTTATCGTTACCGAGACGATTGCCCAGGTTGCGCAGGACATTGCCCAAGTTATTCTGCGTTCTTGCCCAATCGGTCGGCATGGCGGTTTGGTTGCGCACGGTGAGTGCGGCCTTGAAAGCTTGTACTGCCTGATCCAGATATTCCCTTCCCTCGTCGCAGCCCAGGCGCTCGCCCAAACATTGCAGAGTATTGCCCAGGTTATTCTGCGTTCTTGCCCAATCGGCCGGCATGGCGGCTTGGCTGCGTACAGTTAGTGCGTCCCTATAGGCCTGCACCGCTTGGTTCAGATATTTTCGTCCCTCGTTGCCGCCCAAGCGTTCGCCCAGACGGGTAAGGGCAGTGCCGAGATTATTCTGCGCTCCAGCAAAATTGATCAGGTCGCCGGATTGCCGATAGAGCGCGGCGGCAGCTTCGTTTGCTTCGGCGGCAGCTTTCAGGCTTTCCAGGCCCGGAAAAAGCTCGCCGTGCCTTTGCAACGCACTGCCTTGGCGCAACAGCAACTTGGCCTGTAAGGCGGCCTTGCCTGCTGGCAGACCATTGGCCGCCTGGGCCAGCAATTCGGCGGCGCCGAGGTAATCGGATCGCGCCAGGGCGAGATCGGCTTCGGCTTCCAATAGGCGGGCCATGTTCACCGCTTCGATAGCCTGGCGGGCCTTGATTGCGGTGGCATATTTCTGGCGTGCGGCGCGAAGCTCGGCCTGTGCGGCGGCGAGGTCGACACTGCCTTGATTATCCAGGGCGGCGCGGGCGGCGGCCAGATGTGGTTCGATTTCCGGCGCCTGGTTGGCCAGGCCGCGCAGATTTTCCAGTTCGGCGCGGGATTTATCCAGGCTCTGTTTCGCGGCGATCAGTGCGGCGGGGATTTGCTCATCACTGATGCCTTGCCCGAGGATGGCTGCCAGCAGCGCCCGCAGGTCGGAGATGGCGGTATCGTCCAATCTGTGGCCGGCTTGGCGCTGCATCGTTTGCAGGAATGCATCGATCTTTGTGTCGAGGCTATCGACCGTCGCCGCCACAGCATCGAGCTTTTTGTCGATGCCGCCGATGCCTTGCGCCATTGCCAGCATCAGATGCGGCTCAAGCCGGCGGTAGTAATCCGTATTCTCTATAGCCGCAGAGAGGCCGGCACGTAACACGTCGCTGGCGAAGCGATGCGCCAGGCTGTTGGCGACAAAAAGCTCTGGTGCCTTTTGCGCTAGGCCCTGCATCACCATCTGCACGGCCGGTTCCAGGAAACCCTGTGGCGTCACTGCATAGGCAGCCAGGGTGGCGCGGTCGATGATGCAGACGCCGAGATGCTGGCTCAGTGCCTTATCGGCTGCTTCCAGTTCGATCCGCGCATCGGCATGGCCGTCGCTGCCGGTCAGTAGATGGCCGTAGCCGGTCATCACCTGCTGCTGGATCCGGCCACGCACCCGGGCGCATTCTGGGCCGAATTTGGCGTTTTGTTTGTGCACAAAGTCGATCAGGCCAGCGGCGCCAATGGCGGCTTCCTTGAGGCCTGTCAAATTGCCGAGCGCGACTGCCGCCGTGCCGATGCAAAGGTTGGCAATATTCCCGGAGTTTTGAGTGAGAAAACCCACGCTTGCGCCTGTTTGGCTGTTTATCTATCCCAAGGATAGATACAGGTGTTGGCTGCATCCTGGAAGCGGCTTTCGCGAGTCGCCCCCGGCCTCGCTCGACAGCGCCGGCCAGGGATGCTAAATCTCCGTCATGTCTAGCGAATTCGGTTATCCCTGCCCGTTGCGGCTTGCGCGAATTAGCCGCCCGGTCCTTCTGTAAGGGCCGGGTTCTTCGCCGTTTTCTGCCACATTTCCGCGTTCATAGCGCGACGCCCCGAGTGACGTCATGAGCAAAGACTATCGCGATACCGTATTCCTGCCCGCCACCGAATTTCCGATGAAGGCCGGGCTGCCGGCCAAGGAGCCGGAAATCCTGGCCCGCTGGAGCCGCAACAATCTTTACAAACAGCTGCGCGTCGATGCCGCTGGGCGCGAAAAATTCATCCTGCATGATGGCCCGCCCTATGCCAACGGCAACCTGCATCTCGGCCACGCGCTGAACAAGATCCTGAAGGACACCATCAACCGCACGCGGCAGATGCTGGGCTTTGATGCCAATTACGTGCCGGGCTGGGATTGCCACGGCCTGCCGATCGAATGGAAGATCGAAGAGAAATACCGCGCCGCCGGCAAGAACAAGGATGATGTGCCGATCGACGAATTCCGCAAGGAATGCCGCGATTTTGCCGATCACTGGATTGCCGTGCAGCGCGAGGAATTCAAGCGGCTGGGCGTGGTGGGTGATTGGGATAATCCCTACACCACAATGAGCTTTGCCGCCGAAGCGCAGATTGTGCGCGAGATCCAGAAATTCCTGATGAATGGCGGCCTGTTCAAAGGCTCGAAGCCGGTTTTGTGGTCAATCGTTGAACGCACTGCTTTGGCCGAAGCCGAGGTGGAGTATCAGGAACACACCTCGCATACCATCTTCGTGAAATTCCCGGTGGTGCAGCCGAGCCAGGCCGCCTTGGCCGGCGCCAGCATCGTAATCTGGACCACCACGCCCTGGACCATGCCGGCCAATCGCGCCATCGCGCTGAAGCAGGATGCGGAGTATGTGCGCCTGCGGGTTGATGCGGTGGGCGAGAAATCGCTGGCGCAGCTGGGCGATGAAGTGGTGGTGGCAGCCGAACTGGTGGCCCAGGTGGTCAAGGCCTGCGCCATCGAGGCATATAGCGAAGTGGCGCGGCTGAGCGGCGCCGATCTGCTCGGCACGATCTGCGCCCACCCGTTGCGCGGCCAGGGCTATGATTATGACGTGCCGGTGCTGGCCGGCGAGTTTGTCACCCTGGATGCCGGCACCGGCTTTGTGCATATCGCGCCGGGCCATGGCGCCGACGACTACGCGCTTGGCATCGCCAACGGTATCGAAGTGCCGCATACGGTGGATGAAGATGGCAGCTATTTCCCGCATGTGCCGCTATTTGCCGGCAAGCGGGTGCTGGATGATGCCGGCAAGGAAGGCGGCGCCAATCTGGCGGTGATCGAGGCGTTGACCAATGCCGGCGGCCTGCTTGGCCGTGGCCGGCTGCGCCATCAATATCCGCATTCCTGGCGCTCGAAGGCGCCGCTGATCTTCCGCAACACGCCGCAATGGTTCATCTCCATGGCCACCAACGACCTGCGCAAAAAGGCGCTGGCGGCCATCGATGCCACGGCGTTTTATCCGCCGCAGGGCCGCAACCGGCTTTATGCCATGATCGAACAGCGGCCCGATTGGGTGATCAGCCGCCAGCGCGCCTGGGGTGTGCCGATCACGGTGTTTGAGCATAAGCAGACCGGCGAATTGCTGCGCGATGAAGCGGTGAATGAACGTATCGTGCAGGCCTGCCTCAAGGGCGGCGCCGATGCCTGGTTCACCGCCAAGCCGGCGGATTTCCTGGGCGATGCGTATAATGCCGATGACTGGAAGATGGTGACCGACATCCTGGATGTCTGGTTCGATTCCGGTTCCACCCATGCCTTTGTGTTGGAGCAGCGCCCCGATCTGCAATGGCCGGCCTCGCTTTATCTCGAAGGCTCGGACCAGCATCGCGGCTGGTTCCATTCCTCGTTGCTGGAAAGCTGCGGCACACGCGGCCGCGCGCCTTATGATGCCGTGCTCACGCATGGCTTCATCCTCGACGAGAAGGGCCGCAAGATGTCCAAGTCGCTCGGCAATTCGGTCGAGCCGCAGGATGTCATCAAACAATCCGGCGCCGATATCCTGCGGCTCTGGGTGGCTTCGGCGAATTACAACGAGGATCTCTCGGTCGGGCCGAAGATCATCCAGGCCCAGGTGGATGCTTATCGCCGCTTGCGCAACACGCTGCGTTATCTGCTTGGCAATCTGGCCGGCTTTGCTGAAAGCGAGCGGCTGCCCTATGAGCAGATGCCGGAGCTGGAACGCTGGGTGCTGCATCGCCTCACCGAGCTGAGCCAGACGGTGCGCGAAAGCTGCGAGAGCTACGATTTCCACCGCATGTATGTGGCGCTCTACAATTTCTGCGCCGTTGACCTGTCAGGCTTCTATTTTGATATCCGCAAGGATGCGCTGTATTGCGACGCGCCCAGCACCATCCGCCGCCGCGCCGCGCGCACGGTGCTGGATATCCTGTTTGACTGCCTGGCCAAGTGGCTGGCGCCGATCATCTGCTTCACCGCCGAGGAAGCCTGGCTGATCCGGCATCCGAGCGAAGACGGCAGCGTGCATCGCGAATTGTTCCCCGATCTGCCGGCGGCCTGGGCCGATGCCGCGCTGGCGGCGAAGTGGGAGCGGGTGCGCCGCGTGCGCCGCGTGGTCACCGGTGCGCTGGAAATCGAACGTGCCGCCAAGCGCATCGGTTCCAGCTTGCAGGCCGCGCCGCAGGTCTTTGTCACCCAGGAAGATGCCGATGCCCTGGCCGGTATCGACTTCGCGGAAATCTGCATCACCTCGGCGGTGCAGGTGCAGGTGGGCGAAGCGCCCGCCGAGGCTTTCCGGCTGGAGGATGTGAAGGGCGTTGGCGCGTTGCCGCGCAGTGCCAGCGGCATCAAATGCGAACGCTGCTGGCAGGTGCTGCCCGAAGTGGGCCATGTGCAGGGCCATGACGACCTGTGCCAGCGCTGCGCTGATGCCGTGTCGATTCTCCCGGCGGCAGGCTGAGCTTGCCCATGCTGCTGAAGCCGCGTCTGCTCGGATTGCTGCTGGCCTTGCTGATCCTGGTGGCCGACCAGGCCAGCAAGGCGCCGCTGCTTGACTTGATGGCGCAGCATCCCGGTGGCATCGAAATCACCAGTTTCTTCAACCTGGTGATGGTATGGAATCGCGGCGTCAGCTTCGGCCTGTTCAGCCATGCCGATGATAGCCGGCGCTGGATTTTAATCGCGGCGGCGGCGGCCATCACATTATGGCTGCTGGTGTGGCTGTGGCGCGGCCCTAACCGTCTGGTGGCGCTGGCTTTGGGCCTGGTGATCGGCGGCGCGCTGGGCAATATTCTGGATCGCCTGCGCTTCGGCGCGGTGGCGGATTTTTTTGATTTTCATCTTTTCGGCTGGCATTGGCCGGCCTTCAATATCGCCGATTGCGCCATTGTTGTTGGCGTTGGCCTGCTGCTGCTCGATTCATTCATCCCGCGCCGCAGCGTGCTCTAAGCCATTGGCAGCGTTACGTTGCGCTGCTGTTGAAAAGGTGGCAAGCTTGCAACTGTAACAGGCGGCGGATTGGATGAGCGGGGCGCACGGAAATATCCTGGGCAAACAGGCTGGTGGCTGCGTATGGACGCGCCACGCATGAGCATGCCCGGATTGGGCATACCCTGGCGCCGCCGGCTTTCCACCAAGCAGGTCAAGGTTGCCGTGTTTGCCGCCCTGGTGCTGGGTTTCATTTCCAGCATCTACCAGCTTGTGCTGGATATTCGCGGCGAGATGGCCAATCGTAATGACGGCGTGGCCCAGGTGATGGATATGCTGACCGAGGCCGCAGCCCAGGCGGCTTATGCGCTGGACGAGCAGCTTGCCGCCCGTGTGGTCAATGGCCTGCTGCTGTATGGCCCGATCCTGCGCGCCGAGGTGTATGACAATTACGGCCGCCGCATGGCGGCGCAACAGCGCGAGGATACCGCGCCCAATTGGCTCACCCGCTTGGCCGGCCTGAAGGATGAAGCCTATACCAGGCCACTTTTTGCCAGCCGGGGGCAGGAATTGGTTGGCGAATTGCGTGTTGTGGTGGATGCCGATCAGTTCAGCCGCGATGTGCTGAACCGCATCTGGGTGGTGCTGGTCACTGGTTTTGTGCGCAACCTGATCCTCGCCCTGGTGCTGGCGGTGCTGTTTTACTACACGCTGACACGGCCGTTGCTGGTCCTGCTCGGGCAACTAGATCAGGTCGATGCGCAGGCGCCCAGCGCGCGCCGGCTGGAAGCGCCGCCACAGCATCAGGATGATGAATTTGGCCTGCTGACCAGCCGCATCAACGGTATTCTCGGCGCCTCTGCGCGGCATCTGGATGATCGGGATCGTGAGCGGCAATTGCTGCGCTCGGTGCTGGATAACCTGCCGGCGCGGGTGACGGTGAAGGATGCCGAGGGCCGCTATCTGCTGCTCAATCGCCCGGCTGAACGGCTTTTTGGCATTGATACCGGCAATGCCTATGGCAAGCATATCGAGGATGTGCCGATGCCCGGCCTGGATGCTGCCAGCCGGCAGCATTTTATTGACGATTCCCTGGCGCATGACCGCATCCTGGCCCAAACCGGCCAGGCGGTGCTGAATTACGAAAACACCTACACCGATCCGCAGGGTGTTTCCGCCACATCTTTGGTCAGCAAGGTGCCGATCCGCGATGCTGAAGGCCGCATTTTCGGCGTGTTGTCGATTGCCACCGATATCACCGAGCGCAAACGTGCCGAACAGGCACTGGACACGGCCAATACACAATTACGCGCCCAGGCCGACGATCTGGAACGGCTGGCGGTCAGCCTGTCGCGTGAGCGCGAACATGCCATCGCCGCCAATCGCGCCAAGAGCGAATTCCTGGCCAATATGAGCCATGAATTGCGCACGCCGCTGAATGCGGTGATCGGTTTTGCCGAAGTGATTGTGTTGCGCATGTGGGGCGCTTCGTCGGATCGTTATTTCGACTATGCCCAGGATATTGCCATCAGCGCGCGGCATCTGCTCAATGTCATCAACGACATTCTGGATATGTCGAAGATCGAGGCCGGGCGCTACGAATTGTCGCTGGAGCCAACCGATATCGGCCAGGCGGTGGAGGATTGCCTCACCATCGTGAAGGGCCGCGCCCGCGAAGGCCGCGTTACCCTGATCAACGAGATCACCAATGGTCAGTTGCCATTGCTTAACCTGGATGCGCGGGCCTTGAAGCAGGTGCTGCTCAATCTGCTGTCGAATGCGATCAAATTCACCCCGGCGGCCGGTGTGGTGCGGATTTCCTGCAAGCAGGAGCCGGATGGCAGTGTGTTGCTGCTGGTGCGCGATACCGGCATCGGCATCCGCAGCGAAGATGTTGGCCGCATCTTTGAGCCATTCTGGCAGGGTGATCCCAGTGTGCGGCGGCGCAGCGAAGGCACCGGGCTTGGCCTGGCGATCAGCCGCAAATTCATGGAACTGCATGGCGGCAGCCTGGATATTGTCTCGGCGATGGGCGAAGGCACCACGGCGCAGGCGCGCTTCCCGGCCCGGCTGGTAAAATAATCCGGTTGCAATGCTGCCGGGCCTTGAGCCGGCGTCGTGTCGGGCGTAACGATCCAGCATGGAAACGCCCGCGCCAAGCTTATCCGCCGCCACCAAGCGCCAGCAGAGCCTGGCGCTGGCCGCCTTGATCCTGGGCGCCCTGGCCATCGCCTTTTCACCGATCTTTGTGCGGCTTTCGGAAGTGGGGCCAACCGCCACCGGCTTCTACCGCACCTTCCTGGCCTTGCCACCGCTCTGGCTGTGGTGGTGGCTGCGCGCGCCGCGCCCCAGCACGGCAGCGGAAACCGGTGGTCTGCCGCCATTGGCGCTGATCCTGCTGCCCGGGCTGCTATTTGCCGGCGATCTGTTTTTCTGGCATCTGGCGATCAAATACACCACGGTGGCCAATGCCACGCTGTTGAGCAATTTCGCCCCCGTGATCGTCACACTCGGCGCCTGGCTGGTTCTGCGCGAACGCATCACAAGGCAGTTTCTGATTGCCATGCTGGTGGCAATCTGTGGTGCGCTGATGCTGGTTGGTTCCAGCTTCCAGCTTGGCGGCACCAATGTGTTTGGCGACATGCTGGCCTTCATCACGGCTTTGTTCTATGGCGTTTACATGATTGCCGTGGCCAAGCTGCGCGGCAGCCATGGCACGCAATCGTTGATGCTGTGGTCCACCCTGGTCAGCGCCTTGGCCTTGCTGCCGGCGGCTTTGCTGATGGGCGAAGCCTTTATGCCGGCCACGTTGCAGGGCTGGTTCACGCTGTTTGGCCTGGCCTGGATCAGCCATGCGCTGGGCCAGGGCCTGATCGCCTATGCGCTGGGCCATCTGCCGGCGTCATTCTCATCGCTGGTGGTGCTGGTGCAGCCGGTGGCGGCGGCCTTCTTCGGCTGGCTCTGGCTTGGCGAGGGCCTGAGCAGCTTGCAGATCGGCGGCGGCCTGGTGGTGCTGTTCGGCATCTACCTGGCGCGCCGCGCGCAATTGAAGTGAGCAGTTATTTCGGCACCCGGCTGGCGTAATCGGCAAACCAAGCCAGGCTGGCCGGATTGCTCATGGCGCCGGGATTAGCCACTTTCTCTGGCGGCTGACCAAGCAGGATTTTTTTCACCGGCACTTCCAGTTTCTTGCCGGAGAGTGTGCGCGGCACTTCCGCCACCTGCTGGATGTCGCTGGGGATGAAGCGGGCCGAAACCGCATCGCGGATCGCCTGATTGATACGCTGCTTCAAGGCATCATCCAGCAATAGCCCGTCGCGCAGCGCCACAAAGAGCGGCATGAAACTTTCGCGGCCAAGGAATTCCAGGTCGATCACCAGGCTATCCAGGATCTCCGGCAGTTCTTCCACGGCGCGATAAATTTCTGCCGTGCCGAGGCGCAGACCAAGCCGGTTGATGGTGGCATCCGAGCGGCCATAGATGATCGAGCCGCCGCGCGGTGTGATCCTGATCCAGTCGCCATGGCGCCAGATGCCGGGATAAACATCGAAATAGCTGCCCTTGTAGCGCTCGCCATCCGGATCGTTCCACAGATACAGCGGCATCGAGGGCAGCGGCTGCACACAAACCAGTTCGCCCACTTCATCCACCAGCGGTTTGCCGGCTTCGTCATAGGCCTGGATATCGGCGCCCAGGCAGCGCACCTGCATTTCGCCGGCATAAACCGGCAGCATCACACAACCAGCCACAAAGGCGCCGGCAAAATCAGTGCCGCCGGAAATCGGCGACAGCCAGATATCGCCCAATTCGCGATAGATCCAGGCATAGGCATCTTCGGAAAGCGGCGAGCCGGTGGAGCCGACACTGCGCAAGGCCGAAAGATCGGCGAGGTCACGCGGCTTGATCCCGGCCTTGAGGCAGGAAGCATAGAAGGCGGCGCCGGAGCCGAAGAAGGTCAGCTTGGCCTCGCCGGCAAAGCGCCATAGCCGGCCCCAATCCGGCCAGGCCGGGCTGCCGTCGTATATCGCGATGGTGGCGCCGGTGGAAAGCCCGCCAACTTGTGCATTCCACATGATCCAGCCGGTGCTGGAATACCAGTGGAACACATCATCCGGCCCGATGTCATTGTGCAGCTGCATCATCTTCAGCATCTCAAGCACAATGCCGCCATGGCCATGCACAATCGGCTTGGGCAGGCCGGTGGTGCCGGAGGAATACACCACCCAGAGCGGATGATCGAACGGCACCGGCTCAACCTGGATTGCCGCCGGCTGGGCCAGAATCGAGGCCCAGCGCGCCACGGTCAGTTTCTCCGGCAATTGCACCGCATCAGCTTTGCTCGGCAGCAGGATCACATCGCGCAGGCTGGGTAGCGCGCTGGTGATCTCGCGCACCATGTCGCGCTTGTCCATCGGCTTGCCGTTGTAATGCACGCCTTCCACGGCAAACAAAGCCACCGGTTCGATCTGCTTGAAACGATCCAGCACCGCCTGCAAACCCATATCCGGCGCGCAGATAGACCATACCGCGCCCAGCGACACAGTGGCCAGGAAAGCGATCAGGGTTTCCGGCGTGTTGGGCGCATAGGCCACCACGCGGTCGCCGCGCTGGATGCCGCGCCGGCGCAGATGCGCGGCCACGGCGCCAACCTGCTGGCGCAAGTCAGCCCAGCTCAATTCGCGCAGGGCTTCGGTTTCGGACGCATAGAGAATAGCCGGCCGCGCCGTGGTTTCGTGACGCAGGATCTGGTCAACGTAATTCAGTTCGGCGTCGCTGAACCATTGTGCGCCGGGCATGCTGGCATCGGCCAGCACCTGGGCATAGGGCTTGTAGGCCTTGATCTCGAAGAAATCCCACATGCTGGCCCAGAAGGCGCCGATATCGGCCACCGACCATTGCCACAGCGCGTCGTAATCAGCGAAGTCGAGGCCACGTTCCTGCTTCAGCCAGGTCATGTAACGCTGCAACTGGCTGCGCTGGATACGTTCGGGCGTGGGAGTCCAGAGCGGCTTTTCAGACGCGGTCATGTTTTCCTCCGGGGATACTTTTGCCGCAGCTTAACGCAAGCCGCTACCAATGCACCATGGGCAGGCCGGGCACCGGAGAGTGGAAATATGGAATGCGGTCGCCAAACAAGGTGCCGATATAGGCATGGCGCAGATCGGGGCCGCCGAAAGTGACACTGGCCATCCAGGGTGTCAGGCTGCTGCGTGCCGCCATCATTTCGGCCGGCCCTGCTGTGCCGGCCTGATAGGCGGCTTCCAAAGCGGCGATGGCGGCCGGGTTGCCATCATCAAACAATGTCAGCACGTCGCGTTCCGGCGTGATCGCGATCAGGCGTTCGGCCATCACCAATGTCACCCACAGATTGCCATAGGCATCAAAGGCGCAGCCATCGGGGAAGCCGGCCGGGCCAAAATCCGCCGGGCCATAGGTTTCGCGCCCGCTCAGCGAACCATCATCGCCTACCCGGAAGCGGGTGATGCAGCGGCCGCAGGTTTCCACCGCGTAGAGATATTCCTCCTTGGCATCCAGGCGCACTTCATTGGTGAAGCGCAGGCCATCGGCCACCACACGCATGCCATGTTCGTCCACCAGCGCGATATAGCCATCGGCCAGGCCGGGACGCACTGCTTCCATCCAGTTTTTGATCCGGGTTGAAACCGTCACCCACAGACGGTTTTTGCTGTCGCGCAGCACGAAGTTCACCTTGCCAATCGGCTGGCCGTCGATGCTGTCATGCAGCACGCGGCTCTTGCCCTGGCGATCCATCACTTCCAGGCAATCGGTGCCGAAATTGGCAATCAGGATGTCGCCATTGGCGGCAAAGGCCAGGCCATTCGGCAAGGTGCCTTCGGTGAAACGCTTGGCCAGATCGCCGGTGGCGGAGAAGCGCACATCGGGCTGCTGTGCGATCAGCGTCTGGCTGCCATCCGGCGCGATGCGCATCACGCCGCCGCGCGCATCGGCCGACCATAACGTGCCATCACGCTCGGCCAGGATACATTCCGGGCGCTGCAAATCCTGCCCGGCAAATTTGAAATCGTCGCGTGTGACACGGAAATTTTTCAGCGGGTTCATGGCTCACACCAGCAGCAGGGTCAGTTTCGGGAAGGCAGCCAGCAGGATCAGGGTGATCAGCATGATGCCGGCGAAAGGCAATGCACCGATGAAGATGTCGCGCAAGGTAATGCGCGGATCGTTCAGGGTGGATTTGATAACAAAGACACTCAGTCCAAAAGGCGGCGTCAACAGGCCGATCTCCACTGCCACGATGGTGACGATGCCGAACCAGATCAGGTTCATGTCAAAGCCGCTGGCAATCGGCAGCATCAGCGGCAGCACGATCAGCAGGATCGAACTGGAATCGATGAAGCAGCCGAGCAGAATGACCAGCAGGATATATACCGCCAGGAAGGCCAGCGGCCCAAGCCCGGCGGCGCTGATCTGCTCGACCAGGAATTGCGGCACGCCGGATAGCGCCAGCATGCGGGTGTAGAGGCTGGCGCCGATGATCAGGAAGGATACCGCCACAGTGACATGGCCGGTTTCAACCAACACCTGCCACAGCTTCGGCCCATTCAGCTTGCGCTTGGCCAGGGCGATCAGCAGCGCGCCGGTGGCGCCCACCGCGCCGGCATCGGTGGCGGTGAAGAAGCCGGCATAAAGCCCACCCAGCACGGTGGCGATCAGGCCGGCAATCGGCAGCAGCTTGGCGGCCATTTCGGCACCGCTCATGCGCGGTGTATCGTCATTGGCGGCGGCAGCCTTGTTGCCGCCAACAAAGCCGGGTGTGAAACGCGCCATCAGCATGATGCCAACGGCATAGGCCACAGCCAGCAGCAGGCCAGGCACCACGCCGGCCATGAACATGCTGCCGACCGACACTTCGGCCAGGAAGCCATACAGGATCATCAGCAGGCTGGGCGGGATCAGCATGCCCAGCACCGACGAGCCGGCCACCACGCCGGTGGCGAAGCCTGGCGTGTAGCCATAGCGCAGCATTTCCGGCACCGCCACGCGGGTAAACACCGCCGCCGAGGCGATGGAAATGCCGGTGATGGCGGCGAATACCGCATTGGCCGCCACAGTGGCGATGCCCAGGCCGCCGCGCAGCCGGCGCAGGCCCTGATTGGCCACTTCAAACGCATCCTTGCCGATATCGGCAATCGACACCAGAAAACCCATCAGCACAAACAGCGGCACCACGCCGAAAATATGGCTGGCGATGGAATCGTAGGTGCCGGCGCCCAGCATGCTGGCGGCCACCATCGGGCTGCCCTTGATCAGCCACACGCCGATGAAGGAGGTGAGGCCAAGCGCCACCGCCACATGCAGGCCGAGCCAGATCAGCAGCATCATGCCGGCGAGTGTCAGGAAGCCGATTTCCAGGCCGCTCAAGTCAAGGCCGGTCATTGCCGCGCCTCACGCAGATCGCGCCAGAGCAGCCGCAGATATTGCAGCAGCGTGGCCATGGCGCCGATCAGGATCAGCAGCTTGATCGGCCAGGTCGGCGCGGTGAAATCGCCGATGGCGCCAACATATTCGCCGATCTCCAAGGCTTCCTCGAATTGTCCCAGGCTGCCCCAGAAAACCAGGCCGAGGAAAATTGCGCCGAGCAGATGGAAAAAACCTTGCAGCAGATAGCCGGCGCGTGGCCGGTGTGTGATCAGGCTATCCAGCAGCATGTCAGAGCGGGTGATGCGGCCCACCATCAGGGCATGGCCGAGTTGCAGGAACACGATGCCGACAATCGAGAGGCTGAGCAATTCGGTGGTGCCGCGCACCGGGGCGCCGAATAATTCGCGCCCCAATATGTCGGCATCTATCAGCAGCATGAGCAGAAAAATCCACAGGGTGCCGAGCGCATTCATGGCGCCGAGGAGACGGGAGAACATGCCGGGCACCCTGTCTGTGTCGCCTTATTCCTTCGACCAATCGCGCGGGAAACTGGCGCCTGCCGCGCGCATCTGGGCAACAAACTCGTTCAGCACCAGGCTGCCGGGCAGGCCCTTGGCATCCAGATCCTTGGCCCAGGGCAAAGCCACATTGGGCAGCACGGCAGCCCATTGCTTGCGTTCCTCGGCCGAAAGTTCACGCGGCTTGGCGCCGGCCTCCACCATCTTCTGCATCAGCGTGGTGGCGGTGGCGGCCATAGTGGCGGCAAAGCGGGCATCATATTCGGCGCCCACTTCATCCACGATCTTCTTGGCATCATTGGGCAGCTTGTCGTAGACGCGCTTGCTCATCACCAGGGCGCCGGCAAACTGCGCGCCGTAATTCACCTTGGTGATATGCGGCGCCACTTCCACCAGCTTGGCCGGGAAGGCGCCGGTGGTGAAGGTGAGGGCGCCTTCGGTCACGCCGGTCTGGATGTCGTTGTAGTAAGTCTGCAAGGTGCCGGCCACGGCAACGGCGCCGGTATTCTTCACCCAATTGGCCGAGGGGCCGGGGGCATTGATCTTCTTGCCGTTCAGATCGGCCAGACTGTTGATCGGCGTTTTGGTGAACAGGTGATAGCTGTCCAAGCCGGTGCCGCCAAGGAAATGCATGTTGTTTTTGCTCCAGGCGTCATTCATCGCCGGGATTTTGGCCTGCATGTTCTTGATCACCTTCGACATCACGGCCACGTCGTCGGTCATGAACGGCGCCACATAGGACACGTTCTGCAACGGAAATTTCGGCGCCTCAAAAATTGTCGAGACAAAGGCCAGTTCGGCCAGGCCATCCTTGATCGCGCCGCTTTCGCTGCCCAGCTTCACCGCCGTGCCGCCCCAGGCGCGGGTCCATTCAAACTTCACCTTGCTGTTGGCGGCGGCCAGGCGCTTATCCAGTTCGGGGATGAAGAATTCATCCGCCAGTTTCACCCAGGGAAAAATCACCGGATGGCCGGCAACGGCGGTCATCTTGATGGTTTGCGCCTGGACCGGCTGGATGCTGATTGCCAAAGCCGCCACGCCAAGCAGCAGGCTGATGCCGGTGGTGTTGATCTTGTTCATGTGGTTTTCCTCCCGTGGAAAATCTTGCTTTTTGTTTGTGGTTAATCAGGTCGCATTGTGCCGGTTTGCAGTTTGGCCGTGCCGTAGCAGAAGGCCACGGTATGCAGCAGATGATCGTGCAGCATCGCCACGGCCTGCTCGGCCTGGCGTGCCAGCACCAGTTCCATTAACTGGCGATGCTCTTCCAGGATGCCGAGATCGGCCGCAGCCAGATAACTTGCCATCATGCGATGGCGATAACGCTCGGCCTGATCGTAGAGCCTGGATTGCTCTTCCAGCAGGCGCGGCGAGCCGCAGGCGGCGATAAGTGCGGCGTGAAAATTCTTGTGCAGCAGGCCAAATTCGCCCAGGTCATCGGGCTGTGCGCCCTGTTGCCGCATCACATAACGTTCCAGCCGATGATAAGCGCCCAGGATATTCGCTTCCCAGGCATCATCGCCGCGTTGCAAGGCCAGGCGCAGGGCGGCGGTTTCGATCACCTGACGCGCCAACGTGATGTCATCCAGGTCTTCCCGGCTCATCGGGCTGACGCGAAAGCCGCGCTGGCTTTCGGCGGCAACAAAACCCTGCTCGGCCAGTCGCGCCAGGGCTTCGCGCAACGGGCTGGCCGAAAGGCCATAGCGCGCCTTCAGGTCGTCGATCTGCAATTTGGCGCCAGAGGGGAATTGCCCGGCGATGATATCGGCGCGCAGGCGGGCATGGGCAAATTCCGTCAGGCTGCCGGCTTCCGCCGCCAGATCGCGTATTTCCGCGCGCTTGTCGCCCATTCCCATGCGTGGCATCCTCGCCAAGTCGCCGGGTTGCTGTCAACGATAAAAAACAAAAATATCGACATTAAATATCCGCGTCGTTATTCTTGCCGAAAAATACCGGAGAGGAAACGCGCTCACATGGCCCGCCGCTTTGTCGATCTGTCGATCTATCTTGAAAATGATGTGTTGTCTGATCCGCCCGGCTTCGGCCCGCGCATCGACTATATCAATCACCAGCAAAGCCCGGAGGATATCGTCAAATTCTTCCCCGGCCTGAAGCAAGAAGACCTGCCCGATGCCGAAGGCTGGGCGGTGGAGAATGTGACGCTCAACACCCATAACGGCACACATCTGGATGCGCCGTATCATTTCCATTCCACCATGAACCAGGGCGAGCGCGCCTGGACCATTGATGAAGTGCCGCTGGACTGGTGCTTCTCCGATGGCGTGAAGCTGGATTTCACCAAGCTGCCGGATGGTTATGTGGTGCAGCCCGAGGATGTGGAAGCCGAACTCAAGCGTATCGGCTACACGCTGAAGGAAAAGGATATTGTGCTGGTGAATACCGCCGCCGGCAAAGCCTATGGCCAACCCAATTATGTCGCCACCGGCGCCGGCATGGGCTATCACGCCACCATCTATCTGCTGGAACGCGGCGTGCGTGTCACCGGCACCGATGCCTGGAGCTGGGATGCGCCCTTTGTGCATACGGCAAAGAAATTCGCCGAAACCCAGGATGCCGGGCTGATCTGGGAAGGTCACAAGGCCGGTCGGCATATCGGCTATTGCCATCTGGAAAAGCTGCATAACCTGGAAGTGCTGCCGCCTTTCGGCTTCACGGTAAGCTGTTTCCCGCACAAGATCCGCGGCGCTTCGGCGGGCTGGACCCGCGCCGTGGCGATTTTTGAGGAATGAGAGCATGAAACTCTGCACCTACAGCCATCCCGGCACCGGCGCTATGCGGCCCGGCGCGCTGACCTCGGATGGCGCCATGATTGTGGATTTCGGCAACGTGTTTGCCGATATGCTGGCCGTGATCAAGGGCGGCGACGAAGCAATGGCTGCGGCGCGCGGCCTGCTGGATAATGCCGAGATGCGGGTGCCGCTGGTGGATGCCACGCTGCATGCCCCGGTGCCGGTGCCGGAGCAAATTCGCGATTCCATGCTGTTTGAAAAACATGTGCAGCAGGCGATGGAACGTATCGCCATCATGCGCAAGCCGCTGCTTGGGCCGCTGCTGGTCAAGGCCGGCATGATCAAGGTGGCGCCGACCTGGTATCAGATGCCGATCTATTACAAATCCAACCGCTTTTCAGTGATCGGCACCGGCCAGGATGTGGTATGGCCGCGCTACAGCCAGGTGATGGATTTTGAGTTGGAATTCGGCTTCTTCCTGGGCAAGGGCGGCAAGAATATCAAGGCCGCCGATGCGCGCCGGCATATTTTCGGCCTCACCATCTTCAACGATTTCTCCGCCCGCGATGCGCAAAGCGCCGAGATGCAATCCATGCTCGGCCCGTGCAAGGGCAAGGATTTTGATACCGGCAATGCGATGGGGCCGTTCCTGGTCACCATGGACGAGATCGGCGATCCCTATGCCCTGCGCATGCAGGCGCGGGTGAATGGCGAAACCTGGTGCGACAGCAATTCCAGCACCATTCATCACACGTTTGAAGCATTGCTGGAGCGTGTCTCGGCTGATGAAACGCTGCATGCCGGCGAATTCTTTGGCTCCGGCACGGTGGGCGATGGCTGCGGCCTGGAACATGGCCGCTTCCTCAAGGATGGCGATGTGGTGGAGCTTGAGGTGGAAAAGATCGGCGTGCTCAGGAATCGCGTGACACGGCAGAAATAGTCAGGTCAGGTTCAGGCCGCCATCCAGCAGCAGGATTTCGCCGGTCATGTAATCGCTGGCGGCGATCATCGCCACGGCCTGGGCGATATCCTGCGGCTGTGCCGCCCGGCGCATCGGCGCGCGTTCGCGCCACAGCTTTTGCGCGTCGGTCCATGCCGCCGTCAGCGGTGTATCCACTAGGCCCGGCGCGATGGCATTCACGCGGATATCCGGCGCCAGCGACAGCGCCAGCAGCTTGGTCATGTGGTTCAGCGCCGCCTTGCTGGCGGCATAGGGGATTGAGGCACCTTTTGGCCGGATGCCGGCATGGGAACTGATATTCACCACGCAGCCGGGCCGGCCGCGCTGCGCCGCCGCCCGCAAGGCGTTTTCCGCCAAGGCCACCAGGCGGAATGGCGCCACCACATTCATCTCATGCAGTTCATGCCATATTGCCGGCGTGGCAGCGGCCAGATCGGCATGCGGGATAACGCGGCTGATGCCGGCATTGTTCACCAGCAGGTCCAGCCGGCCCCAGGCTGCCACGGCCATCTCCACCAGTTTGATCCGCTCGGCATCCTGGGCCAGATCGGCCTGCACATACAGCGCATTGCCCAGTTCATGCGCCAGGGCCGCGCCGGCTTCGGCTGAACTGCGCGAATGCAGCACGACGCGATAGCCATCCAGCGCCAGCCGGCGCGCAATGCCGGCGCCAATGCCAGAGGTCGAGCCGGTGACGAGGGCGACAGGCTTATCGGACATGGTTGTCTCCTCCTAACACTCACTCGTCAGCGCCGGGTTTGATCCATGGCTGTACGGTTTATTCGTTACGGACAGAGTCATAACAAAAACTGTCATGGTCGGCGTAGGCCGACCATCCACGAGTGGCTTTTCAGGCTCTAAGCAAAAAACGTGGATGGTACGCCTT
>DLGP01000048.1:0-1027 GCA_002482765.1 Alphaproteobacteria bacterium UBA7691 | reverse complement strand
GCCTTCGCGTACCATGACGGCTTTAATGTCTCAGCCTTGCGGTGGATGGCGCAAGCGCATCAGGCCGATGCTGGTCATGCTCATGATCAGTTCGTCGCGCTGATTGAACACTTCGATCAGGAAGCGGCCCGAGCCGATATCGGGGCGGCTTTTTGACGGGGTTTTCTCCACGCAGGTGAGGCGGGCGCGGATCGTGTCGCCCGGGCGCACCGGCTGCTTCCACAGCAGATTGTCAAAGCCGGGCGAGCCGAGGCTGGCTTCCACCTCGATGGCGGAATCAACAATCAGCCGCATCACGGTGGCAGCCGTGTGCCAGCCCGAGGCAATCAGGCCGCCGAAATTGCTGTCCTTGGCGGCTTCCGGATCGATGTGAAACGGCTGCGGATCAAATTGCTCGGCAAAGCGGATGATCGCTGCTTCGGTGAAAGTATGCGAGCCGATATCGCGCGGCTGGCCAATCACCACATCCTCAAAATACTGCATCGCTCAAGCCTCCTTGGCGGCAGCGGCGGCCATATCGGGATGGCGGCGATACATGCCGTTGCCGCGCATGCGCAGCACCACATCGCCATGCTGGTTGCGCATCTCGTATTGTGTCTTCACCACGCCACGATCCGGCTTGGAGGTGGATGCCTTCACCGCCGTCACCACGCCGATGAGCGACAGCGTGTCGCCCGGTCGCACCGGCTTCAGCCAGCGCAATTCATCCACGCCCGGCGAACCCATGCTGGTGCTGCCCTTGATCGCATGATCCACCATCAGCCGCATCATGATGCCGGCGGTGTGCCAGCCGGAAGCGATGATGCCGCCATAGGGCGTCTTCGCCGCCGCTTCAGGGTCGATGTGAAACGGCTGCGGATCATAGTCGCGGGCGAAGGCGATGATCTCCGCCTCGGTCACGGAACGAGGCGGAAATTCGGTGGTGTCGCCCACCTTGAAATCGTCGAAATACTTCATGGGCAAGGCTCAGGCATTGAAGCGGAAATGGAACACGTCGCCATCTTGCACGATGTATTCCTTGCCTTCC
>DLGP01000099.1 GCA_002482765.1 Alphaproteobacteria bacterium UBA7691 | reverse complement strand
TCGCCCAGCGCCTCGCGGTAGCGCAGATGCGCCGAACGCGCCAGCACATCCACCTGGGCGCCGGCATCGTTGATGTAATATTCGCGGCAGACCTGATAGCCGGCCTTTTCCAGCAAGGCGGCCAGGGCATCGCCAAACACGGCGCCACGGCAATGCCCCACATGCATCGGCCCGGTCGGGTTGGCCGAGACATATTCCACATTCACCGGCGCGCCATTGCCCATCTGGCTGTCGCCATAGCCGATGCCGGCCTTCAGGATCACCGCTGCCTGGGCCTGCCAGGCCGCCGGGTTGAGCCGCAGATTGATGAAACCCGGGCCGGCGATTTCCACCGCCGTCACCGCTTCATGCGCGGCCAGCAACGGTTGCAGCTTCTCGGCCAGGGCGCGCGGCGCCATCTTCGCCGGCTTGCCCAGCACCATGGCCACATTGGTGGCCAGGTCGCCATGCGACGCATCACGCGGCGGTTCCACCGTGATGGCATGCAACGGCAACTCGCCCGGCAGCACACCCTGCTCGGCCAGTTGATGCACGGCTTGCTGTACCGCGCGGCGGAATTCGGCGAAAATATTCATATTCTACAAGACCCAAACGGTTCGAATCGCGGCGGACACTACAGACCAGGCCCCAGCCTGGCAACGCCGCGCCATATTGGCCCGGTTAAATTGACATCCGGGCGAAACTCCCTAAATACTGGACTTGTAAGGGTAAAGCCTTGGTAAACCGGAGATGAATAAAGCGATGGACGCGGTTTTGCAGGATCAGCAGGCTTCCGCCACCGGGTTGGCCCCCAATGCCAGCATGGCGGCCCCGGTCGGGCTTTCGGCCAGTGCGGCCAAGCGGATCGGTGTTATCGTGGCAACCGAGGGCAATCCGGCGCTGAAATTGCGTGTCTCGGTTTCCGGCGGCGGCTGCTCGGGTTTTCAATACAGCTTCACCCTGGATGATGCCGTCACCGGCGACGACCTGCTGGTGCAGCGTGACGGCGCCACCTTGGTAATTGACCAGATTTCCGCCGATTATATGCGCGGTGCCGAGATCGACTTTGTGGAAGACCTGTCTGGCGCCGGCTTCCAGATCCGCAATCCGCTGGCCACCGCAAGCTGCGGCTGCGGCAATTCCTTCGCGGTCTGATCCGGCTTGCCCGCCGCGCTGCTGCTGATCGACCTGCAATTCGCCATCGACGCGCCCTATCACGCCGTCGAAGGGCCGCGCAACAACCCCGAGGCCGAGGCCAATACCGCCCGGCTGCTGGCGGCCTGGCGCGCTGCCAGCCAGCCGATCATCCATATCCGGCATGATTCAGTCCTGCCCGACTCGGCCTACCGGCCGGGCCAGCCCGGCAACGATTTCAAACCCGCCACGGCGCCACTGCCCGGCGAAACCGTGATCGCCAAGCGCACCAACAGCGCCTTTATCGGCACCGGGCTGGAGCAGCATCTGCGCCAAAACGGCATCAATGCCCTGGTGGTGGCCGGCGTGGTCACCAATAATTCGGTGGAAGCCACCGTGCGCATGGCCGGCAATCTGGGCTTCAACACCTGCCTGGTGGCCGATGCCTGCTACACCTTCGCCAAGCGCGACTTTGCCGGCCGCCCGCATTCGGCCGAAGAAGTGCATGCCATGTCGCTGGCAAATCTGGCGGGTGAATATTGTAGTATCGCCGAGACGGCGACGATTCTCGCCGGCTTTGCAGAAACCGGCCCGGCATGAAAATCGCTTCCTGGAACGTCAATTCGATCAAGGCCCGCCTGCCGAATGTGCTGGACTGGCTGCGCCGTGCTGCGCCGGATGTGGTGCTGTTGCAGGAAATCAAATGCCAGGATGCCGATTTCCCAACGCTGGAATTGCAGGAACTGGGCTATGCCTGCACCCCGCATGGGCAGAAAAGTTATAACGGCGTTGCCCTGCTCTCCAAGCTGCCGGTCAGCGCTATCCGCATTCGCATGCCCGGCGATGATGCCGACGAACAGGCGCGTTATATCGAGGCCGATATTGCCGATATCACCGTGGGCGGGCTGTATCTGCCCAATGGCAATCCGCGCCCCGGCGACAAATACGATTACAAGCTGGCCTGGATGCGCCGGCTGGAAGCCCATGCCGCCCGGCTGCTCGCCGCCGACCGCCCCTTCCTGCTGGCTGGCGACTATAATATCTGCCCAACCGACATGGACGTATATGACCCGGCCGGCTGGGCCGAGGATGCGCTGTGCTATATCGACAGCCGCAAGCGCTTCCGCGCCCTGCTCAATCTCGGCCTGACCGAAGCCTGGCGCGCGCTGCATCCCAATGTGCAGGAATATTCCTTCTGGGATTACCAGGCCGGCGCCTGGCCCAAAAACCACGGCCTGCGCATCGACCATTTCCTGCTCAGCCCGGCCCTGGCGGATCGCCTGCAAGCCTGCGAAATTGACCGCCAGCCGCGCGGCCAGGAAAAAGCCTCCGACCATGTGCCGATCTGGGTGGAGATTGCGTGACCAACTGCCGTCATTCGCCGGTGGCTGTCCGGTTTAAATTCTGACCGCTTGCGCCTCCCCTCCATCGTCATCCCCGGGCTTGACCCGGGGATCTCCCTCCAATTGAAGAAATGTCGGAAGAGCAGTTAAAAAATGAGATCCCCGGGTCAAGCCCACGGGTGTCCGGTTTAATCCGACGGCGCTGCTAGCGTCCCCCAGAAAGTCGTCATGCCCGCGAAAGCGGGCATCCCGTTTTTGCAAAAATATGTCTGAATTCCAAGAAAAATGGGATGCCCGGGTCAAGCCCGGGCATGATGATGGAGAGGGTGATGGATTTGAGCGCTGCGATATTTCAGCAGCGCTGATTTCGTGTCTGGTCAGGGTACGAAGTTCCAAAACCTCAGTAATGCCGAGTC
>DLGP01000145.1 GCA_002482765.1 Alphaproteobacteria bacterium UBA7691 | reverse complement strand
GGCGAGAAGGTGATCATCAACATCAAAACCTTCGCCGACGGCCACGCCCCGCCCGACCGCGTTATCGCCGGGCTGCTGTAAGGCAGCCCGCCTCATTCTCACACGCCGTCATGCCCGGACTTAATCCATGGTCGTCCGGTGTTTTGCGCCGGACCGGCCTCTCTCTTGCCACAGCAAAGCCCGTCATGGTACGCGAAGNNCGAAGGCGTACCATCCACGTGTTGTTTTGTTGACCTGGCTGAAAACAAGCGACCCGTGGATGGTCGGCCTGCGCCGACCATGACGGTTTGTGCTGAATGAACTAGGGTTGTCGCCAACCACCAGAAACCTGAACCGGACAGAAGTGGTCTTGTTCCGGGCATCTTTATGCCACGTAACAAGACCCCCGGGTCAAGCCCGGGGGTGACGAGAGTGAGGTGAATGGCCGACTTGGCTAACTGCCGGGGACCATCACTCAGATATTGATGGCGCGGCCTTCCACGGCCAAAGCCGCTTCCTTCACCGCCTCGGTGAGTGCCGGATGGGCATGCACGGTACGGAAGATATCCTCGGCTGAGGCGCCGAATTCAATCGCCTGCACCACTTCCTGGATGATATGGCCGGCATCGGCGCCGATGATGTGGCAGCCGACGATCTTCTGCGTGGCGGCATCTTCGAGGATTTTCACGAAGCCGTCGGTCATGGTCATGGCGCGGGCGCGGGCATTGGCGGTGAAGGGGAATTTGCCGGTCTTGTACTGCACCCCGGCAGCCTTCAATTCCTCTTCCGTCTTGCCCACGGAAGCCACTTCCGGCCAGGTGTAGACCACGCCCGGAATGGCATCGTAGTTGATATGCGGCTTCTGGCCGGCCAGCATCTCGGCCAGCACCACGCCTTCTTCCTCGGCCTTATGCGCCAGCATGGCGCCACGGATGCAGTCGCCGATGGCATAGATGCCGGGCGCCGTGGTGGCGAAATGATTGTCCACCTTGATGCGGCCGCGCTCGTCCAGTTCCACATTGGCCTTGCCGATGCCGAGGCCCTTGGTGTAGGGCCGCCGGCCGATGCTGACCAGCACCACATCGGCGGTCATCTCTTCCTTGTCGCCGCCAGCAGCCGGCTCCAGCGTCAGCGTGACACCGGCCTTGCCGGGCTTCGCCGCCGTCACCTTGGTGCCGAGCTTGAATTTCATGCCCTGCTTGGTCAGCACGCGCTGCATCTGCTTCGACACTTCGCCGTCATTGGTCGGCAGGATGCGGTCGAGGAATTCCACCACCGTCACCTCGGCGCCAAGCCGGCTCCACACCGAGCCAAGCTCCAGCCCGATCACGCCGCCGCCGATCACCACCATGCTTTTCGGAATCGCCGGCAGCTTCAGCGCGCCGGTGGAGGACACAACCTTGTCCTCGTCAATCTCGATGCCGGGCAGCGGCGTCACTTCCGAACCCGGCGCCAGGATGATGTGCTTGGCGCTGAGCGTGGCCGGCGCTTCGCCGCTTACCTGCACCTTGCCGCCACCGAGCAGGCTGCCCTCGCCCAGAAAGCGGGTGATCTTGTTCTTCTTGAACAGGAACTCGATGCCCTTGTTCGAGGACGTGACCACGCTCTGCTTCTGCGCCATCATCGCCGGCAGGTCGATCTCGATCTTGCCGACCTTGAGGCCATGCTGGGCAAAACCATGCGTGGCTTCGTGATACAATTCCGAGGAATGCAGCAAAGCCTTGGACGGAATGCAGCCGACATTGGTGCAGGTGCCGCCAAGGCCGGCATCCTTTTCGATGCAGGCAACGGAAAAGCCGAGCTGGGCAGCGCGGATCGCGGCGGTATAGCCGCCCGGGCCGGCACCAATGACAACAACGTCAAAAGCTTGTTCGGTCATGGCCTCACACCTCGAACAGCAGGCGCTGCGGGTCTTCGATGCTTTCCTTCACGCGCACCAGGAAGCTGACCGCCTCGCGGCCATCAACAATGCGGTGATCGTAGCTCAGCGCCAGATACATCATCGGGCGGATCACCACCTGGCCGTTGATCGCCATCGGACGGTCCTGGATCTTGTGCATGCCAAGGATAGCCGATTGCGGCGGATTGAGGATCGGGGTGCTCATCAGCGAGCCGAATACGCCGCCATTCGAGATCGAGAAGGTGCCGCCCTGCAATTCGTCGAGGCCCAGCTTGCCATCCCGCGCGCGCTTGCCAAAATCGGCGATGGTCTTTTCCACGCCGGCAAACGACATCTGGTCGGCATCACGCAACACCGGCACCACAAGGCCGGTCGGGGTGGAAACCGCGCAGCCGATATTGAAGTAATTCTTGAACACCACATCGGTGCCCTCGATCTCGGCATTCACCGCCGGGAATTCCTTCAGCGCCTGCACGCAGGCCTTGACGAAGAAGGACATGAAGCCGAGGCGCACGCCATGCTTCTTCTCGAAGCCATCAACATAGGTCTTGCGTGCCGCCATCAGCGCGGTCATGTCGACCTCGTTGAAGGTGGTGAGCATGGCGGCGGTGTTCTGCGCTTCCTTGAGCCGGCGCGCGATCACCTGGCGCAGCTTCGACATCGGCTTGCGTTCTTCCCGCGCGGCATTGGCACGCGGGCCGGCAGCCACCGCAGCGGCAGCGGGTGCAGCAGCCGGCGCGGCCAGCATGGCGGCAACATCACCCTTGGTGACACGGCCATCCTTGCCCGAACCGGTGACGCCGGAAACATTCAGGTTATTTTCGGCCGCCAGCTTGGCAGCAGCCGGCAATGCCTGGCCGGCAGCCTTGGCAGCCACGGGCGCGGCTACAGGTGCCGGGGCTGGCGCGGGCGCCGGTGCCGGAGCGGGGGCCGGGGCAGCAGCGGGCTTCGGCGCCGGCTTGGCGCCGGCAGCACCCGCGGCGAGCGTGGCCAGCAGGTCGCCCACCTTCACGGTGGCGCCTTCGGCAGCCAGGATTTCCGTAACGGTGCCGGCATCGGCGGCATTCACTTCAACGGTGACCTTGTCGGTCTCCAGTTCCACCAGCAACTGGTCGCGGGCGACGCTGTCGCCAGCCTTCACCGACCACTTGCCAACGGTGGCTTCGGAGATCGATTCCGCCAGTTGCGGCACTCGGATTTCAACGGCCATGGGGTATTCCTCTGCTTCAATCTACGGCGTGGTGGATCAGGACGCAGTCAGCGCGTCATCCACCAGCTTGGCTTGCTGCTGGTTATGCTTGCTCATCAGGCCGGTGGCCGGCGATGCGGCCTCGACCCGGCCGGCATAAACCGGACGCTTCGGCTTCAGGCCGCTATCCGCCAGCACCGCTTCCAGATAGGGCTGGATATAGCTCCAGGCACCCATATTCTTCGGCTCTTCCTGGGCCCAGACCACCAGCTTGGCGTTCTTGTAGCGACCCAGTTCGGCGGCGAGCGCCTTGTGCGGGAAGGGATAGAGCTGTTCGATACGCAGGATCACGGTGTCCTTCAGGCCACGCTTCTCGCGCTCCTCGAACAGATCGTAATAGACCTTGCCGGTGCACAGGATCACACGCTTGATCTTCTCGTCGGCGCTGGGCTGGTTGTCGTCCCACAACACACGATGGAAGGACGAACCCGGCCCCATCTCGCTCAGCTTCGACACCGCCAGCTTGTGGCGCAGCAGCGATTTCGGCGTCATCAGCACCAGCGGCTTGCGGAAATTGCGCTTAAGCTGCCGGCGCAGGATGTGGAAATAGTTGGCCGGCGTGCTGCAATTCGCCACCTGCATGTTGTCTTCGGCGCAGAGTTGCAGATAGCGTTCGAGCCGCGCCGAGCTATGCTCCGGCCCCTGGCCTTCATAACCATGCGGCAGCAGCATCACCAGGNNCCATTGGCGAAATCGCCGAACTGGCCTTCCCAGATCGTCAGCGTGTTCGGATCGGCCAGGCTGTAGCCGTAATCATAACCCAGCACCGCCACTTCGGAGAGCAGGCTGTCGATCACTTCATAATTGGCGGCACCGGCGCCGAGATTGTTGAGCGGCACATAGCGCTCCTCGGTCTGCTGGTCGTGCCACACTGAGTGGCGCTGGCTGAACGTGCCACGGCCACAATCCTGGCCGGAGAGGCGCACGCCATGGCCTTCAAGCTGCAAAGAGCCGAAAGCCAGTGCTTCCGCCGTGGCCCAATCAATACCCTCGCCGTTATCAATCATCGCCTTCTTGGTGGCGAGCTGGCGGGTCAGCGTCTTATGGATGTTGAAACCTTCCGGCACCGTGGTGATGGCGGCGCCAACCTGGCGCAGCACATCCAGTTCCACGGCAGTGGAGCCACGGCGATCATCGCCTGAGGCCACTTCCAGGCCGCTCCACTTGCCTTCCAGCCAGTCGGCCTTGTTCGGCTTGAACGACTTCGAGGCTTCCAGTTCATCTTCCAGACGGTTCTGGAAGTTGGTCACCATCGCTTCCGCCTCGGCCTCGCTGAGCGTGCCTTCATCCACCAGCCGCTTGGAATAAAGCTGCCGCGTGGTCGGATGGGTGGCAATGGTGCGATACATCACCGGCTGGGTGAAAGACGGATCGTCGGTCTCGTTATGGCCATGGCGGCGATAACAGAACAGGTCGATCACCACATCCTTCTTGAAGGTCTGGCGGAATTCGGTGGCGATCTTCGCCACATGCGTCACCGCCTCGGGATCGTCGCCATTGACATGGAAGATCGGCGCCTGCACCACCTTGGCGCCATCCGACGGATAGGGCGACGATCGCGAATAGCTCGGGTTGGTGGTGAAACCGATCTGGTTGTTGACGATGATGTGGATGGTGCCGCCGGTGCGGTAGCCGCGCAATTCGGACAGCGCAAAACATTCCGCCACCACGCCCTGGCCGGCAAAGGCCGCATCGCCATGCAGCAGCACGGTCATCACCTGGCCGCGCTCGGTATCGCCAAGCTGGGTCTGCTTGGCGCGCGACTTGCCAAGGCAGACCGGATTGATGATCTCAAGATGCGACGGATTGGCGGCGAGCGAGAGATGCACCTTGTTGCCATCGAATTCACGATCCGACGACACACCAAGATGGTACTTCACGTCGCCCGAACCCTGGAAATCGTCGGGATGGTAAGCCATGCCCTTGAATTCCGAGAAGATGGCGCGATACGGCTTGGCCATCACATTGGCCAGCAGGTTGAGGCGGCCACGATGCGGCATGCCCAATTCGATATCCAGTAGGCCCATCTGGCCGCCGCGCTTTATGATGGCTTCCAGCGCCGGAATCAGCGCTTCGCCGCCTTCCAGGCCAAACCGCTTGGTGCCGGTGAACTTCATGTGGCAGAAGCGCTCGAAGATTTCCGCTTCCACCAGCTTGTTCAGGATGGCGCGCTTGCCCTCGGGGGTGAAATGCACCTCCTTGTCGCGGCCTTCAATCCGCTCCTGAATCCAGGCCTTCTGTTCCTGGTGGTAGATATGCATGAACTCAACGCCAATGGTCGAGCAATAGGTGCGGCGCAGGATGGCGAGGATTTCGCGCAGAGTCGCGGTTTCCAGCCCGAGCATGAAATCGATGAAGATCGGCCGGTCCATATCGGCTTCCGAGAAGCCATAGGTGGTCGGCTCAAGCTCGGGATGTGCGCCCGGCGCCTGGATGCCGAGCGGATCGAGATTGGCCATCAGATGGCCGCGGATGCGGTAATTGCGGATCAGCATCGCGGCGCGGATGGTGTCCAGCGCAGCGGCACGGGCATCGGCGGCACTGGCGCCGGCCTTGAGCGCCTTGTCGGCAGCCTTGCTGGCCTTGCCCTGGCTGCCGAGCAGACCCTCATCGTCGAGTTGCACCAGCGGCGCCACCGGCTGCCATGACGGCCGCATCCTGGCATCAGCCGGCTGGGCGAAGCCTTCGCCCAGCGCGGCGAAGAATTCGCGCCAGGAGGCGTCGACGCTGTTGGGGTCGGCGACGAACTTGCCATACAGCTCCTCCACGAAGGAGCTGTTGCCGCCGTAGAGGAACTGGGTGCGTTCGAGTTGCGCCGTCATGGGGCTGTATGCGGCGCCGCTTGTTGGCCGGCGCCGCCCTCTTCAGTGTTGTGCCGTTACTTCCCGTTCAACAGATCAACCAGCGTGGTGCCGAGCGCCGCCGGGCTATCCGACACGCGGATGCCGGCCGAACGCATGGCCTCAAGCTTGGTTTCAGCATCGCCCTTGCCGCCCGAGATGATGGCGCCGGCATGACCCATGCGGCGACCCGGGGGCGCAGTGCGACCGGCGATGAAGCCAACCGTCGGCTTCTTCACCTTGTTCTTACGCATGAACTCGGCCGCCTCTTCCTCGGCCGAGCCACCGATTTCGCCGATCATGATGATGGCTTCGGTTTCCGGGTCCTTCAGGAACAGGTCAAGGCAATCAATGAAGTTGGTGCCGTTAACCGGATCGCCGCCGATGCCGATGCAGGTGGTCTGGCCCAAACCGGCCGCCGTGGTCTGCGCCACCGCTTCATAGGTCAGGGTGCCGGAACGCGACACGATGCCGACCTTGCCGCGACGATGGATATGGCCCGGCATGATGCCGATCTTGCATTCGCCGGGCGTGATGATGCCGGGGCAGTTCGGGCCGATCAGGCGGGTCTTGCTGTTGGCCAGGGCGCGCTTCACACGCACCATGTCCAAAACCGGGATGCCTTCGGTGATGCACACCACCAGCTTCACCTGAGCATCAATCGCTTCCAGGATCGAGTCGGCGGCGAACGGCGGCGGCACATAGATCACGCTGGCCGTGGCCTTGGTCTTTTTCACCGCGTCGCCCACGGTGTCAAAAACCGGCAGGCCGAGATGCTGCGTTCCGCCCTTGCCGGGGGTGACGCCGCCAACCATCTTGGTGCCATAGGCAATGGCCTGTTCGGAATGGAACGTGCCCTGGGCGCCGGTGATGCCCTGGCAGATCACCTTGGTGTCCTTGTTAACGAGAACAGCCATTACGCGGCCTCCTTCACGGCCTTGACCACCTTCTGGGCAGCGTCGGCAAGATTATCGCCAGAAATGATCGGCAGGCCGCTCTCGGCCATGATCTTCTTGCCCAGCTCAACGTTAGTGCCTTCAAGCCGAACGACAAGCGGCACCGACAATTTCACTTCCCGCGCCGCCGCGATCACGCCTTCCGCGATCACGTCGCAGCGCATGATGCCGCCGAAGATATTCACCAGGATGCCCTTCACATTGGGATCCTTGAGAATGATCTTGAACGCAGCGGTGACGCGCTCCTTGGTGGCGCCGCCGCCAACATCGAGGAAGTTGGCCGGCTCGGAGCCGTACAGCTTGATGATGTCCATGGTGGCCATGGCCAGACCGGCGCCGTTCACCATGCAGCCGATCTTGCCATCGAGCTTGACATAATTCAGCTCATACTTGGCGGCTTCCAATTCGGACGGGTCTTCCTCGTCCGGGTCGCGCATCTCGGCCACGTCCTTGTGGCGGAACAGCGCGTTGTCGTCGAAATTCATCTTGGCATCGAGCGCGATCAGATCACCGGCGCCGGTGACAACCAGCGGGTTGATCTCGACAATCGAGGCATCCAGCGCAATGAAGGCCTGATACATCGCGGTCAGGAACTTCACCGCCGAGCCGACCTGCTTGTCCTTCAGCTTGAGCGCGAAGGCGATCTTGCGGGCATGGAACGGCTGCAAGCCGGTGACTGGATCAATCGCCAGCTTGAAAATCTTCTTCGGATGCTTGGCGGCCACTTCCTCGATGTCCATACCGCCTTCGGTGGAGGCCATCACGGTGACACGCGAGGTGGCGCGGTCGATCAGCAGGCTGAGATACAGCTCACGCTTGATGTCGCAGCCTTCTTCCACATAGAGCCGCTTCACCAGCTTGCCCTCGGGGCCGGTCTGGTGCGTCACCAGGGTCATGCCCAGCATGTTCTTGGCGGTTTCGCTCACCGCGTCGATGGACTTCACCACCTTGACGCCGCCGCCCTTGCCGCGACCGCCGGCATGGATCTGGGCCTTCACCACCCAGACCGGGCCGCCCAGTTCACGGGCGACATTGGCCGCCTCGTCGGGGGTGAATGCCACGCCGCCGCGGGGCACCGCAACGCCGTATTTCGCAAGCAGGCTCTTGGCCTGGTATTCATGGATATTCATGCGGACCTTCGGATTTTAGGGTAGCCGGCAAAAATAGAGGAACCCTGGCTGTTCTCGGTTCGAAGTGCGGTCGAGGTTATAGCAGCCTTCCGCGCCGCCGCAACCTTTGCCGGGCGTGGCGAATCCGGGTTTTAGACGAAAGTGCGGCCTCAAGCTCGCCTGAATGCTGGCTGTTTCAAATTGTAACGAGATCGGCCGAATTTGTTACCGGCGGCGCTGTAATTCGCGCAACTGGGCCGGGCGCATGCCATAACGGAACAGGCTGTCCGGCAGGGTCGGGTTGAGGTCCAGGGCGGAAAGCGCCACCGTGGTGGTCTGGCCCTGGGCGTCATGCACGGTCCAGCCGGTAAAGCCGAGCGGCCGGTCAGAGAAGCTCAGCACCAGGCTGCCATCATGCGGCTTGCCGGCATCCGCCAGGGTGACCCGCAGCACCGAGGCGCCGCGTTCCAGCCGCTGCACCGCCAGTTTCGGATCGTCGAAACTGACCTGATCGCGCACCAGGATATCCAGCGGGGTGGAGCCAAGCGGCAGGCGGTCAACCGATTTGAGCTGGCGGTCTTCCATGGTGATATAGCTGCCATCGGAAACGATCAGCAGCGGCGCCGGCGGATCATACTCAAAGCGGAAACGACCCGGGCGTTGCAGCGCGATCAGCCCTTCGGCGGCGCTGCCATCCGGGCCAATTTGCAGGAAGCGCCCCATCAGGCTGCGGATACTGTTGAAATAAGTGGCCAGACGATCCAGCTCGGCCCGCTCGGCCGGCGACAATTTGGCCTGCGCCGGCCCGGCAAATGTGAATAGCAGGCCGGCCAAACCAGTGGCAAGCAGGCTGCGGCGCGATGGGGTATTCTGCGTCATGCCCATGGCTTAACTGTCGCTGATGGCGAAATCAAGGCGGCTTCCGCCCTGCCCGCCTTGTGCTAACATTATCGCCATGAGCCATTATGACCGCGATTTTTATCTCTGGACCCAGGAGCAGGCTGCCTTGCTGCGCAAGGGCATGCCCGGCTCGAATGCGCTCGACCGTGAAAATCTGGCCACGGAGATCGAGGATTTGGGCAAAAGCGACTATCGCGCCATGCGCAGCACCACCATCCGGGTGCTGGAACATCTGTTCAAGCTGCTGTATTCGCCAGCCAACCCGCCACGGAATGGCTGGCTGCGCAGTGTGTATTCGCATCGCGGTGAATTACTGGCGATCCTGAAGGATAGCCCCAGCCTGAAACGCCGGCTGGCCGAGGATTGGGCCGGGTTCATGCAGGATGCCCGCATCGAGGCCGAACTTGGCCTTGCCGAAGACGGCATAGAGCCGGCACATCTGCCGCCGTTGCTGCTTAATGCCGATCAACTTGTTGCCGCGGATTTTTCACCACAAACCTGGCTGGACCAACAAAAAAACGAGGATTCCGTATGATTCTCACCACCACCGACAGTGTGGACGGCAAGCGCATCACCGCCTATCTGGGCGTGGTTTCGGGCGAAACCGTGATGGGCACCAATATCTTCAAGGATTTTTTTGCCGGCGTGCGCGATATCGTGGGCGGCCGCACCAAAAGCTATGAAGGCGTGCTGAACGACGCCAAGCAGGAAGCCCTGCAAGACCTGGCCGAGGCAGCCAAGAAGCTTGGCGCCGATGCCGTGGTGGGGATTGACCTGGATTATGAGGCCATCGGTGGCGGCGGCGACCGCACCCTGCTGATGGTGACGGCGAATGGCACAGCCGTAAAGCTCGGCTAACATCTTTTAAAGATTGGGTTATTGCAGCTTTTCAGGTTTTATATTGCCAACTTAACGACCGTTCGTTATTATCGCCGCCATGATCGCCCTTGCCGATACCCGCAACCGCATCCTGGCCGCCGCGCTTGACGCCGCCAGCCTGGAAGGTTTTCGCGGCCTGTCGCTGGCGCCCTTGGCGGCCCGGCTGCATTTGAGCAAAACCGGCGTGGTGCTGCCCTTCGGCAACAAGCAGGGCCTGCAAATCGCGGTGCTGGAAACCGCGATGGCGCGCTTCATGGCCGCCGTGTTTCAGCCCAGCCTGCTGGCGCCGCGTGGCCTGCCACGGCTGGATGCGCTGATGCGGCATTGGCTCGACTGGCTGGATCAGGCCGATGGCCTGCCCGGCGGCTGCCCGCTGATTCCCGCCACCCGGGAATGGGACGATCTGGCCGGGCCGCTACAAGAGAAGCTGCGCCACAGCTACCGGCAATGGGTTGCGACACTGGAAGAAATGGTGCGCCGCGCCCAGCGCCAGGGCCATCTGGCGCTGGCTGCCGATGCCGCCCAAATCGTATTCGGCCTTTACAGCATCATCCTGCAAGCACAGCAGGAATACCGCCTGTTGCAGCGCCCGGATTGGCGCCAGCGTGCCGAGCAGGCTTATGCCGACCTGCTGGCACGCCACAAAATCCCTTAACTCCCCCAGAAAAGCCTCCCCAGGCCCATGCAAAGGAAACCGGCCATGTCACTGCGCAAAATTAGCACGAACGTACGCAATATAATCAAGCTCGGCAGCCTGCGGCTGGGCTACCGCCTTGGCTTCGCCCTGGCCCCGGGCCTAGCCGCCGAGCAAGCCGCCCGGCTGTTCCTGAAGCCGCAGCGCCAGGCGCCGACCTGGCTGCCGGAGCCGCAGGAACATGCCCCGGCCCGCAGCGGCCCAACCGCTTTCCGCCTGCTGGGGCCGCAAGGCGAGCTGTTTGCCTGGAGCTGGGGCAGCGGCCCCACCGTGCTGGTGGTGCATGGCTGGGAAGATGATCATCGCGGCCTGACGCCGCTGATTGACCGCCTGACCTGGGCCGGCTTCCGTGTGGTGGCGCTTGATTTGCCGGGCCATGGCAAGTCCGCTGCCGCGCCGGGCGGCCTGGCGCCCATCCCGGTGCTGGCCGAGGCGGTGGCCGCCGTGGCCCGGCTGGTCGGGCCGCTGGAAGCCATCGTGGCGCATTCGCTGGGCGGCACCGCCGCCATGCTGGCGCTGAGTGAATTGGGCATTGATGCCCGCCGCGCCGTGATCCTGGCCTCGCCCAACCATCCGGAGCATTTCGCCCGGGGCGTGGCCCGGCTGCTCGGGCTGGGTGATCGCCAGTTCAGCCGCATGCGCGCTGCCATCGAGCGCCTGGCCGGCCGGCCGCTGGATGCACTGCATCTGCCGCCATTGCTGCGCCGGCTGAACCTGCCGGCGCTGTTCCTGCATGATGCCGGCGACCGCGTGGTGCCGCTGCAACATAGCCGCGACAATGTGGCTGCCTGGCGCGGCGCCCGGCTGGAAGTGCTGCACGGCCTGGGCCATCGCCGCCTGCTGGCCGATCCGCAGGTGCTGGAGCAGGTGCTGGGCTTTGTTGCCGGCAGCACGGCGCAGACCGGCATTATGCAGGCAGAACGCGCCGCATAACCAAAGATTGTGCAATGCCGGATTAATTCTGGCTCGGAATTGGAGCGGATTCAGCATATTACGGGATGATGAATGTTCCAGCCGCCGCTTCTGCGCACAGCAACCTGGTCTTATGCGAGACCGTTGAAGACCTTTACACGCCGCGTGGCCGGGCCGCGCTGGCGCGCGCCTGCCGTGACCATCTGGAGGAAAACAAGCTGATTCCGCTGGAATTGCTTTCCTCCAGCGAGCAGGCCCGGCTGGTGATCAACAGCGAGACCATGTTCGGCTCGCTGTTGCAGCAGGTCGCCATCGCCCAGGCCCAGGCGCTGAAACAAAGTGTGCGCGACCGGGCCAAGAAGCTGACCGGCATCATCAACCAGGCCGTCACCCAGACCACCAGCTTTGAGCGCAAGCTGCCGCCGCCGCCGGTGGATGCCGCCGGCCTGTCCAAACTGGCAGAGAGCGACCCGCTCTATGGCGAACGCATCGCCTTTGTGGCGCTGGCCCGGCATCTCGCCTTCAGCCGCAGCTGGACCGAAAAGACCGAGCGCTGTTTTGCGCTACTGGGTCGGCCCGACAAGCAACTGGCCGATGCGGTGGCGCAAGGCATCATCACTGCCGCCCTGGCCGAGATCATGCTGGTGCGCACCGGGGTGCCGGAATTGCTGGGCAAGGCGCGCAACCCGATGCATCGTATTGCCCAGCTGCTGTCGCTGCTGGATGCCCGCTTCGCGCTGCCGGCCGAGGAGCCGGTCACCGAGATTGCTGAAAAGCTGACCGCACTGATCCGCAGCCAGCAGCCGGCAGCTTTGCGCGATGCCGTGGTGCAATTGATCCGCCGCCTGCTGGATAATCCGATTGCCTTCGCTGCCGAGGAACCCTCCGAGGAATTCCGCGCCACCCGGCTGGTTTATGAAACCCTGATCCGTGATTCGGCGCTGGCGCTGGAAATCGGCGTGGCCGATCCGATGGAAATCCGCATGCGCCGGCTGGTGACGCGGGAAAACCTGACCCGCCTGGTGCCAGGCGCCTATAGCGGCCCCAAGCTGATGCAGGCGCTGATGCTGTATGAGCAGACCATCGGCGAAGGCGCCCGCGAAATTCTGCTGAAATATGCCGTGTACATGGCCGAACACCGCGACTTCGCCAAGGAATTTGCCGATCCCAGCACCGGCACCGAGGAAAAGCTGGAAATGGCTGGCGAAATCCGCACCAAATTGGCCACATCCGGCCTGCCCGATCATCGCCGCGAAAAACTCACCCTGCTGCTGGATGGCCTGATCAACCAGCTCAAGGTTGGTGAGCAGCGCCGCGCGCCACGTACCATGTGTGGCCCGGAAGACCATGTTGTGGTTGAAAACATCAAGGTGCCGCTGCGCAACTGGAGCGCCCTGGGCCTGCTTTTCGGCCCGCTTTCGGCCACGCTGGACCTGGGCCAGAAGCTGCATCTGACGGTGCGGATCAAAAACCCAAAAATCTCCATCGCCTTCGATGCCGAGGCGGACGTGCTGCGCTGCGGCGAGGATGGCCTGGTGGCGGTGAAATACCATTGCCCGGATCGCCAGATCAGCAAGATGATCCAGCAATATTTTGATCCGGTGGGCGCCGCCAAGGGCTGACCGGCTACCAAGCCACCAAGCCGTGGTCGTGCATTATCGCCATGGCTTCGGGCGGCACACGATCACCAAACAGCACAGCGTTGTGGCAGCCATAACGGGCCGATGGCACGATCAAACCATCGAATTCCAGGAAATGCGCCACTTCGCCAATCTGCTGCGTGCGCGGATATTCCTGTGATTTATCCTGATAGGATAGCCGGCCATATCTGCTCACATCCAAGCCGAGGGCAGACAGCGCATCCAGGTCGAGCAGCTTCAGCGCCCGGCCGATACGAACCTGAAGTTCAAACAACTGGTACCTCACCCTGCTCGGCATCACAGGCTGGCCGCGCATCAGGTGAAAGCGCATTTCCTCTATCGCGCCCAGCCGTTCCAGCGACGTGTAAAGCACATCAAAGCTGCCATCATCCCATCGGCCGCCCGAGGCGCTGAAACGCAGGGGATCACGCCCTTCGCGGACGATGCGCCAGACCGGGCCTGCATATTCGACCGGGCTGATCGCTTCCAGCGCATCAATCAGCGCTTTGTCCCGCCTCGGGATGGCATTCGCCATGATCAGAGGTAAACGTCGTTATCCAGGCGATCCAGCACCGCGAGCACTTCAATCGTGCGGCCCTGGTTTATCAGGTCAATCGCCCGTTCGCCGTTCAATTGCGGATGCAGCGCGTAAAGCCAGGTGCGGATTTCCTCCGGGGCATAAAACTCCTGCAACCGCCCGACAACGTAATAGAGATCAGACAGCACCAGCTCATTCTTCGGCTGCGGCTTGATATCGCCGGCTTTCCAGCGCGATACGGTGGCCTTGGACACCGCCGTGATATTGGCAATGTCGCTGCCTTTGAGGCCGCCAACCTTGCCCAATTCATCAATATATCGGACCACGGTTCCCAGCATGACGCCTCCGGTGCGAACAAGCATTGCGGCATATCGGTTTCACAAATCGTAATTAAGAAACCAATATGCGATATCAAGCGCCGTTTCCCGGCTCAAGGCAAACAAAAAAAGCCCCGGCGGATTGCTCCGCCGGGGCTTCGTTTAGCCGAATAGGCTGGGATCAGGCGTCTTCGCCGTCCTTCTTGGCGGCCTTGGCGCGGTTCATCGCCGCACCGAGGATGTCGCCGAGCGAAGCGCCCGAATCGGCGGAACCATACTGTTCCATCGCTTCACGCTCTTCCTCGATCTCGCGCGCCTTGACCGACAGGCTCAGCTTGCGCGCCTTGCCGTCGATGGTGACGATCTTGGCGTCGATCTTGTCGCCCACCGAGTAGCGATCCGGACGCTGCTCGTCGCGATCACGCGACAGCTCAGCCTTGCGGATGTAGCCCTGCACGCCGTCGCCGACGCTGACCGTGATGCCGCGCGGATCAACCGCCGACACGGTGCAGGTGACAACATCGCCCTTCTTCAGGCTGCCGAGCGACTGGAACGGATCGTTGGCGAGCTGCTTGATGCCGAGCGAGATACGCTCCTTCTCGGTATCCACATCGAGCACCTGGGCCTTGACGATCTGGCCCTTCTGATACTCCTTGATGGCTTCTTCGCCAGCCTTGTTCCAATCGAGGTCCGACAGATGGACCATGCCGTCGACCTGGCCGTCGAGACCGATGAACAGACCGAATTCGGTGATGTTCTTGATCTCGCCTTCGATGATCGAGCCAATCGGATGCTTGTCTGCGAAGGCATCCCACGGATTGGCCAGGCACTGCTTGAGGCCCAGGCTGATACGGCGCTTGGCCGGATCGACTTCCAGGATCATCACTTCCACTTCCTGAGAGGTGGAAACGATCTTGCCCGGATGGACGTTCTTCTTGGTCCAGCTCATCTCTGAGACATGCACCAGACCTTCGACGCCCGGCTCCAGCTCCACAAAGGCGCCGTAGTCGGTGATGTTGGTGACGCGACCGATGAACTTGGCCGTGACCGGATACTTCGACTTCACGCCTTCCCACGGATCGGCTTCGAGCTGCTTCATGCCGAGCGAGATGCGCTGGGTTTCCGGATTGACGCGGATCACCTGCACCTTGACGGTCTGGCCGATAGCCAACACCTCGGACGGGTGATTGACGCGGCGCCAGGCAATGTCGGTGACATGCAGCAGGCCGTCCACACCGCCGAGATCAACGAACGCACCGTAATCGGTGATGTTCTTGACCACGCCGTCGAGGATCTGGCCTTCCTTGAGGTTGGACACCAGTTCCGAACGGGCCTCGGCGCGGCTCTCTTCGAGCACGGCGCGGCGCGACACCACGATATTGCCGCGGCGGCGATCCATCTTGAGGATCTGGAACTGCATCGGGTTGCCCATCAGCGGGCCGACATCGCGCACCGGGCGCACGTCAACCTGGCTGCCGGGCAGGAAGGCCACGGCGCCGGACAGGTCGACGGTGAAGCCGCCCTTGACCTGGTTGAAGATGATGCCTTCGACGCGCTCGTTGCGGCTGTAGAGTTCTTCGAGCTTGACCCAGCTCTCTTCGCGGCGAGCNNCACCGCTTCGCCCATGGCGTTTTCGATACGCTCGAGGTAGACCTCGACCACATCGCCCACCTTGATCTCGGCCTGCTGGCCGGGACCGGCGAATTCCTTCATCGAAATGCGGCCTTCGCACTTGAGGCCAACATCGATCAGGGCAAAATCATTCTCAATCGAGACCACGACGCCCTTGACCACGGAACCTTCCATGGAATTGGACGTGCTGAACGATTCATCCAGCAACGCGGCAAAATTCTCGACTTCCAGCTGCTCCATCGGTTGGGCGGCAGCGGCGCTACGTTTAGCCATATTGTCTCCTGAATACCCCAGATGTTGGTGCCTGCCGACGGCGCCAGGGCTTATCCTGGGGCATGTCGCGGGGTGGTGCA
>DLGP01000021.1:20151-45353 GCA_002482765.1 Alphaproteobacteria bacterium UBA7691 | reverse complement strand
AATCGATGCAGTTACCCCCGGTGGTGGTGAGCGCCCCCTTGCCGACCAATACTGACGAATTGGTGGAAGGCAGCACCGTGCTGGAAGGCCAGCGGCTGGAGCGGCAGCGCGCCGCCACTTTGGGCGAGACCTTGGACAACACGCCCGGCCTGGCTGCCACCGGCTTCGGCCCGGGCGCCAGCCGGCCGGTGATCCGCGGCCAGGGCGGGCCGCGTGTGCGCGTGCTGCAAAACGGCCTGGATACGTTTGATGCGTCCGGCCTCAGCCCGGATCATGCCGTGGTGGCACCGATGGGCAGCGCCCGGCGTATCGAGGTTTTGCGCGGCCCGGCCACGCTGCTTTATGGCAGCTCTGCCATCGGCGGCGTGGTGAATGTGATGGATGGCCGGATTCCGGACGCCATGCCGAAGGATGGCCTGGCCGGCCAGGCCAGCCTGCAAAACAGCCTGGGCCGCAGCGACCATGATGGTTTTGCCGCCGTGGATACCGCTATCGGCCCGAATATCGCGCTGCATGCCGAGGGCGGCCTGCTGAATGCCGAGGATTACCGCGCCGCCACCGGCAGGGTGGATAACAGTGCCATGCGCAGCCGCAATGGCGCCCTCGGCGCGGCCTGGTTTGGCGATGCCGGCCATGCCGGCCTGGCGGTTTCACGCTTCCACAGTTACTACGGCGTGCCGGGCGCCGATCCGGTGCATATCGCCATGCGGCAGACCCGGCTGGACGGCAAATTCGGCATTTACGATCCGCTGTCCAATGTCAGCGAAATCCGTGGCAAATTCGGCTATGCCGATTACAAGCATGACGAAATAGAACCCAGCGCCGAGATCGGCACCCGCTTCAACAGCGATAGCTGGGAAGGCCGCCTGGAAGCCCTGCATACTCTTGGCGGCCTGGAAGGTGTGCTGGGTGTGCAAAGCAACCGGCGTGACTTCACGGCTCTGGGCGAGGAAGCCTTCCTGCCGCAGAATGTGACCGATAATCATGCGCTGTTTGCATTGGAGCGTTATGAATTGGGGCCATGGCAATTCGCCCTGGGCGGCCGGCTGGAATACCAGAAGATCGAGGTGCCGGCGCAGGCGCAGCAGCGTGATTTCACCAGCGGCAGCCTGTCGGCCAGCGCCACCTACCGCTTCAACAACACCTACTCCACCGGCCTGTCACTCTCACGCACCGAACGCGCGCCAAGCGCCGAGGAACTGTTTTCCAACGGCTCGCATATCGCCACACAATCCTTTGAGATCGGCAATGCGGCGCTGGGCAAGGAACAGGCCTGGCATGCCGAATGGTCGCTACGCCGCACTGCCGGCGATGTGACCGGCGCCTTCAACCTGTTTGCCACGCGCTACAATGATTTCATCTATGGCGCTTTCACCGGGGCGCAGCAGGCCGGCCTCAATGAATTGCGCTACAGCCAGACCGATGCCGATTTTCGCGGCGTGGAGATCGAGGCCGCCTGGCGCTTCATGCAACTGGCGGGTTTCAATCTGAGCCTGGATGGCGGCATGGATTATGTGCGCGCCCAGGATCGTGGCAATGGCCGCCCGCTGCCGCTGATCCCGCCGATCGGCCTGCGCGCCGGCTTCAATGCCGAAGCCCAGGATGTCAGCCTGCGGGTTGAGACGGTGAGCCGGCTGGAACAGGACCGCACCGGCGCCAATGAAACCGCCACCAGCGGCTATACTTTGCTCAACGCCTCGGCCAGCTATCGCCCCTTTGCCGACAATCCCGGCCTGCTGCTGCAATTGAAGGGCCGCAACCTGACCGATGTGGCCGGCCGCAACCATGTGTCGCTGTTGAAGAATAGCGCCCCGATCCGGGGCCGCGAGGTGATGCTGGGGCTGGCGGTTACTTTCTGATCACGCGGCGCCGCTTGGCTTTACAGGCGGGGCAGAACCTTNNCCTGCTGCCAAGGATTTGCCCCGCATGCCCCGCCACCGTATCCGATTTGCCCTTGCCGCTTTGCTGTTGCTGCCGCCTGCTGCCTGGGCCGAGGATGCGGCGCATGAGAAAAACGGCCTGAGCGTCGATCTGGGCGGCGCCACCCTGACCCTGACTTTGGATGCCGGCTTTGGCGGCTTCTCCGTTGCCAATCCGCAATTCGGCGGCGCCAGCAACAGCCCGTCCGGCGAACGCGCCGGCAAACGCGGCTGGTTTGAAGGATTTGCCAAACCCGGCCTGGGGCTGGAACAGCCGCTTGGCGATAGCAGCCTTTATGCCGGCCTGTCTGCCATTGCCAGTTTCACGCGCGGCAATGGCGAGGCGCAGGCCAGCGCCGGCACCGCGCGGCAGCCGGATCATCTGGCGCTGGAAGACGCCTTTATCGGCTGGCGCTCCGGCCTGACCCTGGCAAGCTGGGGCGAGGATGCGGTTGATCTGTCGCTTGGCAACCAGGGTTTCAGCATCGGTGATGGTTTCCTGCTGGTGGACGGCACCGCCGAGGGCTGGCGCCGCGCCGCCTATGTGATGGGGCCGCGCGCCGCGTTTGAACGCAGCGCCATCCTGCGGCTGAATACCGAGCCGCTGCGTGCCGATCTGTTTCATCTGGCCGGCCGGGTGGATCAGAAGCGCATGCTGGGCAATGATGCGCCGGCCACCAGCCTGTATGGCGCCAATCTGGAATGGTTCGGCTCGGCGCATAAGGATCATGGCCGCAGCGAGTATGCCGAACGCGCCTGGTATCTCGGCGCCACCTGGCTGCATCTTTATGAGGCCGACCGCAGCGTTGCCGGCAATCAGGGCGGCGCCAACCGTGATGGCTTGCAGGTTTATGCCCTGCGCCTGGGCGGCAGCTTGCCGGCGCTGCCGGATTTTGGCCTATATGGCGAATATGCCGTGCAGCGTAATGACAGCAGCAATGCCAAGGTGCGGGCGCGCGCCTGGTATGTTGAGCCGCAATACACAGCCTCCGCATTGCCCTGGCAACCCAAGCTGGCCTATCGCTTCAGCCGCTTTGGCGGCGATGACAATACCGGCGACACCACAGACCGCACATGGGATGCGCTGTTCAGCGGCGGCGGCCCGCGTGGCCTGGGCAGTTGGGATCAGGGCGAAATCTATGCCCGCTATATCGGCGGCAACAGCAATCTGCGCAGCCAGTTGCTGCATCTATCGATGCAGCCCGATACGGCGCTGACCGTGGGCGCGATCTATTACCGGCATGATTTTGACGTGACGCCAACCGGCGCCGGCTCGAAGCGGCTGATGGATGAGCTGGATGTTTATGCGCAATGGCAGACGCCGCTTGACGGCCTGAGCCTGACCGCGCTGGCGGCTTTCGGCAAACCGGCTGTGGGCCAGCAGCAATCGGCGCGGGCCAATAATGCCGGCAACAATGAAGCCGTGGGCCGCACCACCTGGCTCGGCCAGTTTGTGCTGGCTTATGCTTTCTGATCAGAGTTCGCGGAAGGCGCTGAAATCGTAGGTCCAGGGCGTGGTGCCGTCGGTGGTGACGGTGCCGATCAGCGACACGCTGCCGCTGAAGAAATCGCCATTGGCCTCGTAGTAAAGCTCGCCCGTATCCTGCTGATAGACAAAGCCGCCTTCGCCAAGCGATGTGGCGGTGCGCGCCAGTTCATCCGTCACCAGCTTGATATTCACGTTATCAACCAGGATATCCGCCAGCACAAAGGCGTTGCCGGCCATGGAGCTGTTATTGTTGGTGTCGAAGGCGATCTTGTCGCCCGCGCTCATATCCAGGATCGTGGTGTTGCCGGCCGCGCTGTCAAACACAAAACGATCATTGCCGCTGCCGCCGGTGATCGAATTGTTGCCGGAGCCGCCAGCCAAAGTATCGGCGCCGATGCTGCCATTGATACTGTCATTGCCATCGCCGGCCGCGATCCACACTGCCTGCGTGCCGCCCACGGTGATCAAATCGGCGCCGCTGCCGCCGGTGATGGTTTCAGCGCCCGAGATGGTGACGCTGCTGCCGCCATCGCCCAGTTTCAGCGTGTCGCTGCCGGTGCCCAGGTCGATCTCGCCGGTCATGGCGCCGGTCAGGGTGACGGCATCGTTGCCGCTGCCGCCCACCAGCGTACCCACCGCGCTCATGGTGATGCTGGTGCCGCCATCGGCCAGGGTGATCCAATCGTCGCCATCGCCGCCGGTCACGGTCTCAACATTGGTGACGGTGAGCATGTTGCTGCCGCCGGCCAAAGCCAGGCTGTCATTGCCGGCGCCCAGATCAAGCTGTGCGCCCGGATCGAGCGGCGCGGCCAATGTCACGGCATCATTGCCGCTGCCGCCAAGCAGGGTTTCAACACCGCTCAGCGTGATGGCATTGCCGCCATCGGCCAGGGTGACGATATCGCTGCCGGTGCCGCCAACCAGGGTTTCGATATTACCCAGCGTGATGGTGCTGCCGGTATCCACCAGGGTGACGGCATCATTGCCGGCGCTGCCAGTGAGGGTTTCGATGCCGCCCACGGTAATGGCGGCACTGGCATTGCCCAGCACAACCGCATCATTGCCGCTGCCGCCTGTGAGCAAGGCCAGGCCGGAAGCGGTCAGGCTGTTATCGCCATCGGCCAACACCAGGCTGTTGCTGCCGCTGCCCAGATCAATCGCCGCGCCAGTGAGTGTGTAAAGCAGCGTGATGGCATCATCGCCGATGCCGCCAACCAGGCTTTCCACATTGGCGATGGTGGCATTGCCGCCAAAATCGCCCAGCACCAGGCTGTCGCTGCCATCGCCCAGGTCAACCACCAGATCGGTATAGGCGGCGCCCAGGATCACACTGTCATTGCCGGTGCCGCCGGTGATGCTTTCAACATTGCTGGCGGTGAGGCTGTTGGCGCCATCGGCCAGCACCAGCACATCATTGCCAAGGCCGAGATCGATGCTGACATTGCTGGCTGTGGCCGAGAGCGTGATTTCGTCGTTGAGCGCGCCGCCAACCAGGGTTTCGATATTGGCCAGGGTCAGGCTGTTGGCACTATCGGCCAGGGAGAGGCTGTCATTGCCGGCGCCGAGATCCAGCACCGCGCCCGCCGCCAGGCTGCCGCCCAGGGTGATGAGATCGGCGCCGCTGCCGCCGGTGAGGGTTTCAACATTGAAGACCTGCAACGTGCCGCCGGCAGCCGAGAGCACCACGCTGTCATTGCCATCGCCCAGATCAATGCGCCCGCTGGCGGCGGCGCTGCCATAGCTGACTTCATCATCGCCGCTGCCGCCGATGATGGTTTCAATGTAATTCACGGTCAGGCTGTTGGCGCCATCGGCCAGGGTGAGCGCATCGCTGCCGGCACCCAGCGACACCGAGCCGTTATCCAGCAGCGTAGCCAGCGTGATCGTGTCGCTGCCGCCGCTGCCGGTGATGGTTTCAACATTGCTCAAGGTCACGGTATTGTCGGCGCCGGCCAGCACCAGCGTATCGGCGCCATCCCAGAGATCAATAACGGCATTGCTGCCCAGGGCCGAGAGCAAGGTGATCTTGTCCACCCCGGTGCCGCCGAGCAGGGTTTCAACCTCGGCCACGGTGATGGTGTTGCCGCCATTGGCCAGGGTCAGGCTGTCATTGCCGCCATTGAGATCGATATTGCCCGCCGCCAGCGTACCGGTGAGTGTGATGGTGTCTGCGCCCGTGCCGCCCACCACTGATTCGGCATTGGTCAGCGTGATGCTGTTGCCGCCATCGGCCAGGGTGAGGCGATCACTGCCGGCGCCCAGATCAATCAGGCCGTCATAGGTATTGGCCAGGGCAACCAGATCGGCGCCACTGCCGCCGGTCAGCGTTTCGACATTGCTGAGTGTGATATTGTTGCCGCCGGCCCCGAGTGTGACGACATCCTGCCCGGCGCCGCCATGCAGCGTTTCAACGCCGGCAATGGTGAGGATATTGCTGCCATTGGCCAGGGTCAGCGTGTCAACCCCGGTGCCAAGCGCATAGCTGCCATTGGTCACTGCCGTGGTCAGCACAATATCATCTGTGCCGGTGCCGCCGGTGACGGTTTCAACATTGCCAAGCGTCAGCGCATTATCGCCATTGGCCAGCACGATACGGTCATCGCCGGCACCCAGGTCAACTTGACCAATCTGCGCCGTGGTGAATTTCAGGCTGTCGGCGCCATTGCCGCCGGTCACGGTTTCGATATCGGCCAATGTCGCGTTATTGCCGCCATCGGCCAGCACCAGTGTGTCGGCGCCGCCACCCAGGGTCACTTGCAGCCGGGTCTGCGCCGTGGTCAAGGTCACGCTATCGGCGCCGAAGCTGCCGGTGATGGTTTCCACATTGGCCGCTGTCAGCGTGTTGCCGCCATCGGCCAGGGTCAGCTTGTCATTGCCACCAGCCAGGTCAATCTGGCCGGCCGTCAATGCCGTGCTCAGGGTCAGGGCATCGGCGCCGGCATTGCCGGTGATGCTTTCCGCATTGGCAACCAGCAGCGTGTTGCTGCCATTGCCCAGCACCAGCAGATTGGCGCCATCACCAAGATCAATGCTGCCCTTGGCAATCGCCGCCTTCATGGTGATCAGATCGTCGCCGCTGCCACCCAGCACGGTTTCGATATTGCCCAAGGTCAGCGTATTGCCGCCATCGGCCAGTTTCAGGCTGTCGCTGCCATTGCCAAGTTCAATATCCATCGCCGTGACAGCGGCAGCCAGGGTGATGCTGTCATTGCTGCTGCCGCCGACCAGGGTTTCCACATTGGCGATGGTGAACTGGTTGGTGCCGGCAAACAGCACCAGCTTGTCGGCCCCGGCGCCCAGATCAACCGAGCCGCTGCTGCTGACCGCGCTTTGCAGCGTCACGCTATCGGCGCCAGTACCGCCCAACACGGTTTCGGCATTGGCGATGCTGATCACATTGCCGCCATCGGCCAGGGCCAGTGAATCACGGCCCAGGCCGAGATCGGCCACCATCTTGGTGCCGGCGGTGGTCAGTGTCACAGCGTCATTGCCGCTGCCGGAAAACACGGTTTCGATATTCGCCAAAGTAACCGTGTTGCCACCATTGGCCAGCGCCAGCCGATCATTGCCGGAACCCAGATCAACACTGCCGGTCAGCGCATCGGTGAGCGTGATATTGTCGTTGCCGCTATTGCCGGTCAGGGTTTCAACACCGCTGATGGTGAGCACATTGGCGCCCACGCCGAGCGCCAGGCTGTCGCTGCCGGCGCCCAGATCAACGCTGCCCTTGGCGATGCCGCCGGTCAGCGTGATCAGATCGTCGCCGCTGCCGCCCAGCACGGTTTCAACATTGGTCAGCGTAACCGTGTTGCCGCCATGCGCCAGTTTCAGGCTGTCATTGCCGGCGCCCAGATCGATATTGCCGCTGATTGTGCTGCCCAGCGTTACGGTATCGGCGCCGCTGGCGCCCACAATGGTTTCCACATTGGTCAGCGTTACGGTGTTGACACCGGAGGCCAGCACCAGCTTGTCGGCCCCGGCACCCAGATCGACACTGCCGGCGGTGCCGATGGCGCTGATCAGCGTGATGCTATCGTCGCCGCTGCCGGCAACCAGGGTTTCAACGCCGCCCAGCGTGATATTGTTGGTGCCGTTGGCCAGCACCAGCTTGTCCTGGCCAAGGCCGAGATCAATGCGGCCGGCGGCCAGCGCGCCGCCCAAAACAACACTGTCGCTGCCGGTGCCGCCGGTCAGGGTTTCAATGCCGCTGACGGTAAGCGTGTTGCCACCATTGCCCAGCGTCAGCTTGTCATTGCCAAGGCCGAGATCAACCTGGCCGCTGACCCCGGTGGTGAACACCACCGTATCATCGCCGCTGCCGCCGGTGAGGGTTTCGACATTGCCGATGGTCAGGAGCTGCGCGCCATCGGCCAGCACCAGCTTGTCGGCGCCGGCACCCAGATCAATGTTGCCGCGCGCCAGATTGGTGCTGAGCGTGATGAGATCGCTGCCGCTGCCGCCGATCAGGGTTTCGATATTGCCCAAAGTCAGCGTGTTGCCGCCATTGGCCAGCACCAGCTTGTCGCCGGCCGCGCCCAGATCAATCGTCACGCCGGTAACGGCCTGGCCCAGCGTTACTGTGTCATTGCCGCCGGCTGCCAGGATGGTTTCGGCATTGCTGACCGTGAGGCTGTTATTACCCAGCGCCAGCACCAGCTTGTCATTGCCGGCGCCGAGATCGTAGCTGCCGCCGGTGACCGCGCCGGTCATGCTCAGATCGTCGTTGCCGCTGCCGGCCAGCAGGGTTTCCACCCCGCCGATGGTCATGCTGTTGTTGCCATTCGCCAGCACCAGCTTGTCCTTGCCGGTGCTGAGATCGATGCGGCTGGTGTTATTGTCGGTCAGCACCACCGTATCGTTGCCGATATTGCCGGTGATGGTTTCCACATTGGCGATGGTGAAGCTGTTATCGCCGCGCCCGAAAATGATCTTGTCGGCACCGGCGCCGAGATCGACCTGGGCCGATGGCGCATTGGTGGCATAGGTGATGGCATCGGCGCCGCTATTGCCGATCAGGGTTTCCACCCCGGCCACCAGGAAGGAATTGTCGCCGGCCGCCAAAGTCAGCTTATCGGCACCGCCAACCAGATCAACACTGCCCTTGGTGACGGCGCTGGCCAGCGTGATGGCATCATCGGTGGCACCGGTGACAACGGTTTCAACCCCGCTCAGGGTCAGCGCGCCGCCATTTTGCAGCGTCAGCTTGTCCATGCCGCCGCCCAGATCGATCACGGCGCTGCTGGCAATCGCCGAATTGACGATCACCACATCATTGCCGCTGCCGCCGGTCAGGGTTTCGATACTGGCGATGGTGATGCTGTTGGCGCCATTGGCCAGGGTGAGCGAATCCTGGCCGCCGCCGAGATCAATGCTGGCCTTGGCCACGGCCGAAAGCGTGACACTATCATTGCCGCTGCCGCCCGAGAGGGTTTCAACCCCGGCCACGCTGAGGCTATTGCCGCCATCGGCCAGTTTCAGCGTGTCATTGCCGCCAGCAAGATCAACCTTGCCGCCGCTGATGGTGCTGCCCAGCGTGACGGTATCAACGCTGCTGCTGCCGGTGAGGGTTTCAACATTACTGGCGGTGAGGCTGTTGCCGGCGCCGCCGAGTTTCAGCGTGTCGCTGCCGGCGCCCAGATCGATGCTGGCATTGGTCAGCTTGCTGCTGATGCTGACCGTATCGGCGCCGCTGCCGCCGGTGATGGTTTCAACATTGCCCACAGTGAGCGTGTTGGCGCCATCGGCCAGTTTCAGCATGTCGTTGCCGGCGCCCAGATCAACATTGGCGCGGCTGGCTGCTTCGCCCAACGTGATCTGATCGGCGCCGACGCCGCCGGTGATGGTTTCAACATTGGAGATCGTGGCGCTGTTGGCGCCATTCGCCAGCACCAGCTTGTCGGCCCCGGCGCCAAGATCAACCTTGCTGCCGGCGCCCAACGTGGTGCTGAGGCTGACAATATCGGTGCCGGCCGAACCCTGGATGGTTTCAACATTGCCAAGCGTGGCGGTGCTGGCACTGGTCAGGGTGACACTATCGGCCCCGGCGCCAAGATCGGCCCTGAAATTGCCGCTCATGCTGAGCGTATCGGCGCCGCTGCCGCCGGTCACCGTTTCAACATTGACCACGCTGCCGGTATTGCCGCCATCGGCCAGTTTCAGCGTGTCGTTGCCGGCGCCCAGATCAACCTTGCCGCCATTCAGATCGGTGGTCAGCGTCACAGTGTCGATGCCGGCAGAGCCGGTCACGGTTTCGACATTGGCCACCGTCAGCACATTATTGGCCACGGTGAGCTTGAGCGTATCGGCGCCAGCGCCCAGATCAATCTTGCCGGAAGGGGTGGCCGAGCCGAGCGACACCGTATCGGCGCCGCTGCCGCCCTGGATGGTTTCGGTATTGCTGACCGTCAGCGTGTTGCCGCCATCGGCCAGGGTCAGCTTGTCGTTGCCGCCGCCCAGATTGACGCTGCCGCGGCTTTGCGCATCGCCCAGCGTGATGCTGTCGGCGCCCAGGCTGCCGGTGATGGTTTCCGCCGCCGTGATGGTGGCGCTGTTGCCGGCATTGTTGCTGAGCGCAACGCTGTCATTGCCGGCGCCGAGATTGATGCTCTGGCTGCCATTCAGCGCCTGGCTGAAGCTGATCTTGTCAGTGCCGGCACCACCCTGCACAGTCTCGACATTGGCGATGGTGAGCGTGGCGCCGCTATCCAGCGTGGTGACGCTATCACTGCCGGCGCCGAGATCGATGCTGCCGCTGCCCGATACGGTGAGCAGATCGGCGCCGCTGCCGCCGGTGATCTGCTCAACATTCTGCACTGTGCCACTATTGCCGCCATTGCCCAGCTTGAGGCTGTCTATGCCGGCGCCAAGATCAACCTTGCCGCCGGACAGGCTGTCGGTGAGCGTGACCACATCAACACCGGAATTGCCGGTGATGGTTTCAACATTGGCGATGCTGACAATATTGCCGCCCGCCGCCAGGGCGAAACTGTCATTGCCGGCGCCGAGGTCAACCTGGCCGCCGATGATCTTGCTGCTGGCGGTGATGCTATCGGCGCCGCTGCCGCCGATCAGGGTATCCACGCCGCTGACCGTGATGCTGTTGGTGCCGTTGGCCAGGGTCAGCTTGTCGGCGCCCTCGCCGAGCGTGACACTGCCACGCGACAGCGCCTGATCCAGCGTCAGGGTATCGGCGCCAATGCCGCCGAGAATGGTTTCGACATTCAGCAGCGTGATGCTGTTGCCGCTGTTGCTGAGGGTGAGCTTGTCATTGCCGGCGCCGAGATCGATGCGGCCGCCAGACAGGCCGGTGCCGAGCGTGAGCGTGTCACTGCCGCTGCCGCCGGTGATGCTTTCGGTATTCTTGACCGTGAGCGTGTTGCCATTGCCTTGCAGCACCAAGCTGTCCTGGCCGCCACCCAGATCAATGGTGGCGCCGGCTGCCGGCGAGGTGATCGTGATGGAATCGGCACCGGCGCCACTGACAAGGCTGTCCACCTTGCCGTGGGTCTCCGTGTTGCCGCCATCACCGAGGGTGATCACCACTGGCACAATAAACATCCTCTCATTCTGAGATACATCTCCGCAGCAACAGTACCGCAAGCCCTGTGCCAAGTATGGAGATACAAAACTCCCAACATCCTGTCGGGGTCGGGTGATATTGTGCTGGCCCAGAAAACCGCCAATTACTTGGCTATAAACCAGGGCCTGACCACACCGACATCAAGCAGTTAACCATGAAAAACACCGGCCGGCAAATGAATCCTGCAACCGGAGGCGGCAGTTCTGGCCGGGTGGGGGGCAAATATTACCGGGCGCGTTTATTACAAAAAGCGCTACTATCACGGGTCGCAATAAAACCCGATCGCGCTCATAGTAGAGCCGCTATTCAACCGAAAGATATGCACCGATGCGGTCGTTGCCATCCATCGTCAAACTGGTTCTGGCCATCGCCGTTATCGGCCTGGGTTTTTCGGCCGGCATTCTGCACCTCTATAACGAACAGCGTGCGTTGCTGCTGCAAGGCGGCCTGACCGACGCTGCCGATTCCGCCAGCGCCGTTCGGCAACAAACCGACCGCCGCTTCGAAGGCCTGTTGATCACCACCAATTTCATCCGTGACCTGGCGCGCGAAGTGCCTGACCGCGAAGCCTTCCTGGCCTTGTTCATGCCAATGGCCGATGCACTGATGCGGCGCAACAACTTCCTCAATGGTGTTTATGTTGGGTTGCCGGATGGTTCCTTCTATGCCGTGCAGGCTTTCTCGCCGCTTGATTCCGCCTTTGTCGGCTTTGACCTGACCGCCAAGCGCAACATCCTGCTGCGCGAATTGGTGCGTGATACGGCCGGCGAGCAGATCATGCGCAACGAATTCCTGCTGCCCGATGCTGAGGGGCGCGGCTATCTGCGCTCGGAACAGCCGGCGCCGAATTACGATCCACGCAGCCGGCCGTGGTATGTCGGCGCGGTGGAACGCGCCCAGCCGATCTGGACCAAGCCCTACACCTTTGCCACATCCGGCAATCTTGGCATCACCTATGCCGTGCCGGTGCGCGATGCCGCCGGCCAATTACGCGCCGTGATCGGCGTGGATATCGAATTGAGCGACATGGCCCGCCTGATGGATGCGGAATCAAAACGCATCGGCGGCACGGTTTTTATCGCCAACAACGAGGGCGAGGTGCTGGGCCATACCGCGCTGATGCGGCGCCACCGCGAAGTGGCCAAGGTGCGCTCCGGTGGCGTGGCCGATCTGGGTGATAATGATGCCAGCATGCTTTACGAGGCGTTGCGGAAAGGCGTGGAAAGCGCCTTGATCGAAACCCCGCGTGGCCTGCTGATCGGCGCCTTGAGCCGCTCGGAAATCCCCGGCTCACCCTTTGTCAGTTATGTCGGCCTGCCGGAATCCGGCGTGATCCGCGATGCCACCGCCCGACTGCGGCGCAATGTGGTGCTGGCCCTGGCGGCGCTGGCATTGCTGGCGCTGGGCGCCTTCTACACCGTGAAGCTGCGCGAGAAATCCGTGGCGCTGGCTGCGGCGGAAGCCGAGTCACGCCAGGCGCGGCAGGTGGCCGAAGACGCCACCAAGGCGAAGTCGAATTTCCTTGCCACCATGAGCCATGAAATCCGCACGCCGATGAATGGCGTGATGAGCATGGCGGAAATGCTGGAACTGACGCCGCTGGATGGCGAACAGCGCCGCATGTCAAAGGTGATCCGTGAATCGGCGCTGGCGCTGCTGACCGTGATCAACGACATCCTGGATTTTTCCAAGATCGAGGCCGGCAAGCTGGATATCGAAAGCGTGCCCTTCTCGCTCGGCGACTTGGCCGATGGCGTGGGCGAATTGCTGGCGCCGCGCATTGACGACAAGAGGCTGGATCTGGTGATCGAGGTTGATCCGGCTTTGCCTGACCAGCGCCTGGGCGATCCGACACGCCTGCGCCAGGTGCTGCTCAATCTGGGCGGCAATGCGGTGAAATTCACCCATGAAGGCGGCGTCACATTGCGTATTCTGGCCTTGCCGGAAGCCGAATATGGTGCCGGCTGGCTGCGTTTTGAAGTGCAGGATAGCGGCATCGGCTTGACCGAGGAGCAGCAGGCCAAGCTGTTTCAGCCCTTCCAGCAGGCCGATAGTTCCACGGCGCGCAAATATGGCGGCACCGGGCTTGGCCTGTCGATCTGCCAGCGGCTCTGCGAATTGATGGGCGGCCGCATCGGCGCCAGCAGCCAATCAGGCCAGGGTTCGGTTTTCTGGTTTGAATTGCCGCTGCCGGCAGCCGAAGCGGCAAGCGCGCCACAGCCGCGCCACGATATTGCCGCCTGCCGCGTGTTGCTGGCCGGCCTGCCGCCGGAGCAATCACGCCTGGCGGCCCTTTATCTGCGCGCTGCCGGCATTGATCAGATTGAACTGATGCCCAGCATCGCCAATGCCCGCGTCCGGCTGGCCAAGGGCGGGCTTGATCTGGTGCTGGTGGATGCGCGGATTGATGGTGGCCATGCCCTGGAACTGCCGGCGCGCGCGGCTGCCGATGCTGCCCCTACGGTGCGCTACGGCCTGCTGGCGCCGCGCAGCCTGGTTTCCACCCTGGATGCCGCAGCCCGCGCCCATTTCACCCTGGCACTGACCTATCCGCTGAGCCGCCATGGCCTGTGGCGGGCGGCCGCGCTGGCGCTGGGCCTGGCCGATGCAGAAAGCGCCGAGGGTGCCTTCCGCGAGGATATGGCCTGGGCGCCGCCGCCGCTGGAAACCGCGCGCGCCGGCAATGCGCTGATCCTGGTGGCCGAGGACAACGCCACCAATCAGATGGTGATCCGGCAGATGCTGGGCCGCATGGGCTTTGCCTGCGAAATTGCCGATCATGGTGCGGCTGCGCTGGAGCTTTTTCGCAACAAGACCGGCTATGGCCTGCTGCTGACCGATTTCCATATGCCGGAAATGGATGGTTTTGAACTGACCGCCGCGATCCGCCAGGGCGAGGCCGCAGATGCGCCAAGGCTGCCGATCGTGGCCTTGACCGCCGATGCCCTCACCGGCACCGAGCAGCAATGCCTGGATGCCGGCATGGATGGCTATCTGACCAAGCCGATCAACAGCCGCGCGCTGGGCGACATGCTGGCCCATTGGCTGCCGCAGGCGCTGCCGCTGCGTGTGCCGGCCAGTGCCGTGGCGTTGCAGCCGCCGGCCGCGCCTGCTGCTGCCCAGGCCGCTGCCCAGGCTGCTGCGTCGGCCGAGACATGGGACCCGGATATTTTTGATCCGGCACCGCTATGCGAGATGTTTGGCAGCCTGGATGGCAGCGCCAAGGGTTTCCTGAAAAGTTTTGTTGCCGATGCCGAAGGCAAGGTGGCCGCTATTACCGAGGCGATGCAAAGCAACGATCTGGCGGCGGCGCGTTTTGCCGCGCATATGCTGAAAGGCTCGGGCCGCTCAATGGGCTGCCTGCGGCTGGGCGATCTGGCATCCGATCTGCAAGATGCCTGCGATGCCAACGACAGTGATACCGCCGCGCTGATAGCCGAATTGCTGCCTGAGACCTGGCGCGAATTGAACGACACCCTGCCCCTGATATTGCGTAGCTGACGATTGGACCTGAACGATGAGCGAATCCCTTTTGGCCAAAATCCGCATTCTGGTGATCGAGGATGAGGATTTCACCCGGCAGATGATCTGCGGCCTGCTGCGCCAGCTTGGCTTCCGCCTGATCAACGAGGCCGCCGATGGCGAAGCCGGCTTCAAGGAGCTGGTGCGCACCAAGCCTTTGCTGGTGCTGTGCGATGTGCATATGCAGCCGCTGGATGGCTTGGGTTTTCTGGCCAAGCTGCGCGGCCTGAGCAATGCCGCGCTGGCGGATACGCCGGTGATTTTCCTGACCGCCGACAAGCAGCAGGAAACCGTGCTGACCGCAAAGAAACTGCAAGCCGATGGCTATATCGTCAAGCCGGTATCGCTGCAAATCCTCAAACAGCGGCTTGATGTGCTGATGCAGAAACGCTCGATTATCTAATCGTGCGCCAGGATCAGGTTGCGCACCAGCGGATAAATCTGGCTGTTCCAGCGCCGGCCGTTGAACACGCCATAATGGCCCACACCGGGCTGCAAATGATGTTTGCGCAAATACGGCTTCAGGCCGGTGCACAGATCATGCGCCGCCAGGGTCTGGCCCACTGAACAGATATCATCCTTCTCACCTTCCACGGTGAGCAAAGCCGTGCGGCGGATGGCGCGCGGATTGACCTTCTGGCCATGCACTTCCAGCCGGCCCTCGGCCAGATGATATTCCTGAAACACGCGCTGCACGGTTTCGATATAAAATTCCGCCGGCAGGTCGAGCACGGCAAAATATTCGTCGTAGAAGGTTTTGGCCGCTTCCGCCTTCTCATTCTCGCCGGCGGCGAGATTTTCGTAGAGTTCAACATGCGCCTTGATATGGCGCTCCATGTTCATCGACATGAAGGCCGTGAGCTGCACAAAGCCGGGATAGACCTTGCGGCCGCCGCCGGCAAAACGCTGCGGCACCACATCCAGCAGATTCTTCTCAAACCATTCAATCGGCTTGCCGGTGGCCAAGTTGTTCACTTCGGTGGGATTGACGCGGCAATCAATCGGCCCGGCCATCAGTGTCATACTGCGCGGCTGCGCCTTGTTGCCATTCTCGGCCATCAGCGCCACCGCCGCCAAAACCTGCACGCAGGGCTGGCACACCGCCACCACATGCGCCCCCGGGCCGAGGGTTTCGAGGAAGCGGATGATGTGATCGACATATTCGTCAAAGCCGAAACGGCCATGCGCGATGCTGACATCGCGGGCATTATGCCAATCGGTGATATAGACATCATGCTCCGGCAACAGGGTTTCCACCGTGCCGCGCAGCAAGGTGGCGTAGTGGCCGGAAAGCGGCGCCACTACCAGCACGCGCGGCTGCGTCACCTCAACATCCTTCTTGAAGCGCAGCAGCGTGCCGAATGGCGTCACCAGCGTCGCCTCTTCGATGATGCCCACTTCGCGCTTGCCCAGCTTGACCCGCTCGATGCCATAAGGCGGGCGATGGTGTGTCAGCGTGGCCCGGGTCAGCATTTCGCAGCCCGCCGCCAGATGCCGGAAGGCCATCATGTCGCCGAGCGGGCCGGGCGAATGCTGCAACAGGCCTTGGGTCAGGCGTGCCGCAGCCCGCACAGGCTCCATCAGATCGGAATAGGCTTGATAGGCATAATACATCATGCGCGGGGCGACCCATGCTGCTGGCGACATCTTTTCCGATCCGCCCCACATAAATGTGAAAGCCCAACCGGAACGATAAAAGGCTAGTGCAATTTTTGTTGCACTGCGAGATAATAATGCGAGGCCAAACACCGCCGCCCCAAGCGACGGTCGCCGGCCGGCACCGCGTATGACCGCAGAGGCAGGCCAGGAATCCTTATGTTCCAAAGGGATACACCAAGCCGCCGGAATAAGGGATGACGCCCATGGCGAAGGCCACGCTTACCATCAGCAGTAAGAATTATTCATCCTGGTCCCTGCGCGGTTGGTTGCTGTGCAAAATGGCCAAGCTGGATTTCATTGAACAGCGGCTGGATGCCGACGATCCGTCGTCGCGCGCCGAGCTATTGCTGCTCTCGCCCTCCTTCCTGGTGCCCTGCCTGACCGATGACGAGGTGAAGGTGTGGGACACGCTGGCGATTGCCGAATATCTGCATGAGCTGAAGCCCAAGGCCGGGCTGCTGCCCAAGGACCGCGCCGAGCGCGCGCATTGCCGCGCGATTTCCGGCGAGATGCATTCCGGCTTTGCCAATCTGCGCGCCGCCTTGCCGATGAATCTGAAAGCCAAACATCTTGGCTTCAAGGTGTGGGCCGGCGCCCAGGCCGATATCGACCGCATCGTGGCAATCTGGAAACAATGCCTGGATGATTATGGCGGGCCGTTCCTGTTTGGCGCCACGCCCACCCTGGCCGATGCCATGTATGCCCCGGTCTGCACCCGCTTCGAAACCTATGATGTGAAGCTGGACGAGCAATGCACCGCCTACAAGCAGCTGATTCTCGACCTGCCGGCAATGCGCGAATGGCATGCCGAAGCCCAGCTTGAGCCGGCGGAAATGGAAGAACTCGACGTAGAATTCTGAGCCGGTTATCGCCAGGCCGTTTCCGCTGCGCCTCCCGGCTGCGGAAACGGCCTTGTTGCAAGCGCCCGCAAAGGGCGTAACAGTTGCAGCAACAAGAAAACACACCGGGAGGGAATGGCATGCTGCATCCGGCATTCCATGCGCAAAGCCAGCCAGACAAGCCGGCCTATATCATGGCCGGCAGCGGCGCCAGTTTGAGCTATGGCGCGCTGGACCAACGCTCCAACCAGGGCGCGCAGCTTTTCCGCAGCCTGGGGCTGAAGCCGCAGGATCATATTGCCCTGCTGGTGGAGAATTCGCTCGGCTTCATGGAAATCTGCTGGGCGGCGCAGCGTTGCGGCCTGTTCTTCACCGCCATCAGCACACATCTGACGCCGGACGAAATCGCCTATATCATTCGCGATTGCGGCGCCCGCGCCTTCATCACCTCGGCCGCCCTGGCCGATACCGCTGCGACATTGCTGCCGTTATTGCCGCAGGGATTGCCCTGTTACATGACCGGCCGCGCGCAAGCCGGCTATGCCGATTGGCAAGCGGCTTTGGACCGGCAGCCGGCTATGCCGATTGGCAAGCGGCTTTGGACCGGCAGCCGGCTATCCCGGTGGCCGATGAAGTGAGCGGCCGCGACATGCTGTATTCATCCGGCACCACCGGGCGGCCGAAAGGCGTGAAGCCGGCCTTTGGCGGCGAGAAGCTGGGCTGGGTCAGCCCGACGCTGCTACTGCTGTGCCAGAAGATGTGCGGCATGGCGGCGGACAGCATCTATCTGTCGCCCGCGCCGCTTTATCATGCCGCGCCTTTGCGTTTCAGTATGACGGCGGTGGCTTTGGGCGGCAGCGTGATCGTGATGGAGAAATTCGACGCCGAAAGTTTCCTTGGCCTGGTGCAGCAATATCGCGTGACACAGACGCAGCTGGTGCCGACCATGTTTGTGCGCATGCTGAAATTGCCCGACGCGATCCGCCAGCGGTTTGATCTTTCCTCGCTGCGTGCCGCCGTGCATGCCGCCGCGCCCTGTCCGGTGGAGGTGAAGCAAAGCATGATCGACTGGTGGGGCCCGATCCTGATCGAGTATTACGCCGGCACCGAGGGTAATGGCGTCACCATCATCGACTCCGCCGCCTGGCTGGAGCATCGCGGCAGTGTTGGCCGCAGCTTGGTGGGCGAAATCAAAATCCTGGATGATGCCGGCGCAGAATTGCCGCCCGGCCAGGTTGGCAGCATCTACTTTGCCGGCGGGCCGGCTTTTTCCTACCATAACGATGCTGCCAAAACCGCCGGCGCGCATCATGCGGCTGGCTGGTCCACCCTGGGCGATGTGGGCCATCTGGATGCGGAAGGCTATCTATATCTCAGCGACCGCAAGGCTTACATGATCATTTCCGGCGGTGTGAATATCTATCCGCAGGAAACCGAGAATGTGCTGATCCAGCATCCCGCCGTGCTGGATTGCGCGGTGTTTGGCGTGCCGGATGAGGAAATGGGCGAGCAGGTCAAGGCCGTGGTGCAAGTGCAGCAGCCGGCTATTGCCTCGCCGGCACTGGCAGCCGAATTGATCAGCTTCTGCCGCCGGCATCTATCCGCGATCAAATGCCCCCGCAGCATCGATTTTGAGGCCGAATTGCCGCGCACACCCACCGGCAAGCTGCTCAAGCGCCTGCTGCGCGACCGCTACTGGCCGGGTGCTGTACGATGACACCACACCAGCCCAGGCCATCATAGGTTTCGTAGCCGATGGTTTTGGCAAAGGCCACCAGCGCGCCGTCATCGCGATAATAATAGCCGCGCGCCTGATCGCCGGCAGCCAGCGCAAAAGGCTGATACAGATCGGCCTGATCCGAGGCGGCGATGATACGCGAGCGCGCATCCAGCAAAAGCACGCGGCTGCGCTGCCACTCTTCGGGCGAAAGCGATGGTTCATCGCAGACAATGCCGTGGCCCTGCTTGTCCCAGTCAAACACCACGCCCAGCACACCGATGGGCGCGCCCTTGAGCCGGCCATCGGCGCGCACCGCAGCGGCATAGATCGCCACCGCCTTGCCATCATGGCTTACGCTTTTGCTGATATCGTCGACGATATAATCATCGCCGCTGGCCGATTGCATCGCCTCGGCAAACCAGCGTGTGCGCGCCACACTGGCCCGCGCCACTTTTGGAAATTGCTGCGGATTGGAGGTGGCGATGATCCGCCCGCTGCTATCGGCCAGGATCAGGTTGAGATACACGGTGTAGAAGCGGTTGATCGCAGCCAGGCGTTCGCCGGCACGCTGCACGATCTCGGGCGTCGGCTCCTGCAAGGCGCGCCACAGCGCATCGTCGGTGGCCCACCATCGGCAATCGCAGGTGCGCTCATACAGATTGCGCACAATAAGCTGCACCATGGTCTGCGCCATGTCGGTCAGGCGCGGGCCTTCCAGGTCTTTCACGATCTGGCCAACAATCTGCTCGGAAGCCTGTTTTGAATCCGTCAGACGCAGCCGCATCACATCGCGGAAGCGCTTGGAATTCTCGGAAACTTGGCCGGCCAGCGCCTTCACCTCCTGCGCCACCACGGCAAAGCTGCGCCCGGTCTCGCCGGCCCGCGCCGCCTCGATCGAGGCATTCAGCGCCAGCAAGGTGGTCTGGAAAGCGATTTCCTCATTGCGGCTGCCAAATTGCTGAACGTCGCGCTCAATATCGTCGATCAGGCCATGCACCTGCAAATGATGGGCGGATTGCACCATGAGCGAAATTGTCTTTCATCAGGAGTGATTCGTATGCCTACGAACCACTATCGCAGCATTGTGCACAAGGGGAAGATGATAATATAAACAATAGGTTAGAATATATGCCGCGTGATGGATTAAGCGGCAGTATGATGAAATTTTTAGCACCAAAGCGTCGCTTTTTAGGCATGCCTGGGCCATTCCCGCCTGCCATCACCCTTGCCGCCAAGCAATGCCAGGCAGTTTTGTTAGCCAGGATACACGCCCAGCACTAGAAAATCCCCGGCAGGAAGCCTATGCAAGCGGACAAAGCTGCCATGGCAAACCGATAGCGTTCACCCGGCCAGCAACAGGACGGGATTTTGTGAACCAGCCATACAAGGCACCAGCCGACATCACCCTGCCGCCGTTTATCTGGCTGCCGCTGCTGCTGCTGGCGGCAATGCAGGCCATCAGCTTCATCTATCTGGCGGCAACCGCCAGCTTCCCCTTGCCCGGTTATGATCTGCTGCACATGCTGCGAGACTATATGCAGCAGGGTTTTTCCGCTGCCGGCTTGCTGCCGCTATATAACGGCCATCTCGTGCTGCTGCCAAAATTGTTGCTGTTCGCTGATGTTATGCTGACTGGCGGCCATATCGGCAATCTCGCCACATTGGCTTTGCTGGCCTGGATCGGCTGTTTCCTGGTGCTGGCCTGGGCCGTGTGGCAGGCGCCGCTTTCCCGGCCCTGGCGCGCGCTTTTGCTGCTTGGGCTGGCGGTGCTGCTGTTCCGCGCCTTTCAGCTTGAGGCGATTGTGATCCCCAATGGCTATAATTATCCGCTTTCCTGCCTGCTGGCGCTGACGGCCATGGTTTTATGGGCGCCGGCCGGGGCTGGCCCGGTGCGCGCGGCGTCGGCGGCAATTTGCTGCCTGGCTGCGGCGACCTGCCTGGCAAATAGCCTGCTGCTGCTGCCCTTGCTGGCCCTGGCCGAGTTTATCCGCCCTGGCCGCTATCGTGTGCTCAACCTGGCCTGGTTGGGGCTGGCGGCAGCTTTGCTGGCGCTGCTTTACGGCACCGGCTACCTGTTGCGCAGCCCGGCGCCCCTGCTCTTCGGCGGCTGGAATTGGGGCGGCTGGAATTGGGGCGGCTTCGCAGCCTTTTTCCTGCACATACTCGGCGCGCCGTTGATCGTGATGCTGCCGGCCATCGGCTATGCCCTGGCCGCGGCGATCCTGCTGCTGGCCCTGGCGCTACTGGGGCTGTTTGCCCGTGCTGCCACCAGGCTGAGCCAGCTTGATCGCCTCGCCATGCTGCTCCTGCTCTTCGGCCTCGGCTCGATTGCCATGGTCACGCTGGCCCGCGCCGATAGCGGCGCGATCAATGGCAGCGCCGGCCGCTATGCCATGCTCAATGCCTTTGTGCTGGCCGGCATCCTGCTCAGCCTGCCCGGCGCCACGGCTTTGCTCGGCTGGCGCCAGCCCAAGCTGTTGCCAGCCGGGCTGCTGCCTTGGGGCCTGCTGCTGTTCGCCCTGTCGCTGCTGCCCGAGCAAATTGTGGTCAGCCGCTCGTATCGCACTCTCGGCGCCGAAGCGGCGGCCGATGCTGCGGCCTTGCGCCAGGGCGCCCGCGATCCGGCACTCTACCGCCATATCGGCGGCGCCAGCCCGGCCAATGCGGCGCAGCTCAACGACCTCGCCGCCCACCGCCTCTATGGGCTGCAATAGGCCCGGCAGCGGCACCGCGACCGGCGGGCGGCGTATGAAAAAAAGCGGCTGCATCAGCCTCGCGGCGCTTTGGGCAATTTTTTTGCCTCCTGCGCCAGCAGCGCGATGTGTTCAGCGGCCTCACGATGGCGCTCAAGTTTGCGCTGCTCAGCGAATTTTTCATACTGCGCCTCGGCAAGGCGTTTTGCGTCAGTGGCTTTCATGGAGCCGCCGGATCGCAAGACGGCCCGGCCAAGCTGATCCAACTGCCGATCCAGCAGCATCTGGGCATCCTGCATCACCACCAGCCGCCCCATATCAAGCTGGTCCTCGAAGATATCAAGCAGGATCGTGGTGAGGCGGTTCAGCTCCTTGATTTCCGCCTGCGCGAGATAGTTTTTTGACACCGCAACATCGGCCTTCCTGATGTTGTCGCCATGCCAGCTCTGCAACCCCATATTTTCAGTTTCGTGCTGCGCCCGTGCGGCGATGATTTCCGCCGGTGTGTGCGATGTAACCGCATAGACCAGCTTGGCTTGTGTGCGTTGATAGAACGCACGCGCAGCTTCCGTGCTGCCATCGTAATCCTGACACATCGAGCAAATCTTGCGCAGTTCAAGATACACATTCGCTTCGTCAGAGCGTATGTCGCGGATTATGTCGCGGAGTTCGGTTATCCGGTCAGCATTTTCGGGCTGCTTGAGCCGGGGCGCATCAACAACAAAACCCCGCTTTGCGAACTGCACCAACACACCGGTAGCCCAGCGACGGAAAACCGTCGCCTGGGCAGAGGACACGCGATAGCCAACGGAAATCACAACGTCCAGGTTATAAAGTACAGCCGGTCGACCGGTGGTTGTTTGCAGTTTTTGCAAAGAAGCCGACTCGGAAAGCTCGCCTTCCTCAAATATATTGGCGATATGGCGTGATATTGTTGAAATATCCCGGCCAAAAAGCTGCCCGATCTGCGCCTGGGTCATCCAGAGGGTTTCGCCCTCATAACGAATATCCAGCCGCAGCCCTTTTTCGGTGCCATAAACCAGAAACCGGTCGCCGGTCGCTTCGTCTTCCACCAGATGCACTGGCTCGGCATCGTTGTCGCTCATGCGGGCGCCCTTCTCCGTCACAGAAGAACATTATAGCACCCCGCGCCACCGGATGCTTGATCGTTTGTTCGGCCGGGATATTGGCTGCGGATAAGGTTTGGCGTCTCTCATAATCGCCAATAGCGCCATTGAGGGCATTCGAATTCCAGGTAGCCTATCATCCAGGCAGGCACAGCCCGGGTTCAGATGGCGGTTGGCACTGGCTGCACAACCAGGCGAACACCGAGTGCATTGCAAACACGGTTCAATATCGCCAATCAGGCCGGATCAAATTGCGGCCATTCCCTGACATAATCCTGGAATAACGGACGCGAGAACAGATAGCCCTGAAACCGGCTGATCCCAAGTTCGAGCAAGGCATCCAGTTCGGCCCTGGTTTCGATGCCTTCCGCAATCACGTCGATGCCAAGATCCTTACAAACCGTCAGGATGCCGGAGACAATGGCGCGGCGCACCCGGTCGCTCTCGATATTGCGGGTCAGCGCCATATCAAGCTTGATGATATCAGGCTGAAAATTTGCCAGCAGATTGAGGCCGGAATAACCGGCGCCAAAATCATCGATGGCGGTCAGGAAGCCATATTTCTTGTAGGTCTGGATGATGTTGATCAGATGCGCATGATCAACCACCTTCTCGCCCTCGGTGACTTCAAACACGATGCGATCCAGCGGAAAGCCGACCCGCTCGGCGGTCTCGATGGTCAGGCGGATACACGACTCGGCGCGGTAGACCGCATTCGGCAAAAAATTGATCGAAAGCCGCGCCTGGATATTCAGCGCCGCCGCCATCTCGATGGCGCGAACCCGGCAACGCTGATCAAACCAATAGCGGTTGCTGTCATTCACCTGCGACAGAATGGCGGCAGCCGGTTCATTATTGATGCCGCGCACCAAAGCCTCATGGGCAAAAAAGCTTTTGCCCGGAATATCCAGAATGGGCTGAAACGCCATCGTGAATTCAAAACCGTCTTTTTGCTCTTCAAGACATGCCGAGCACGACATTCAACCAATCCCTCCAGCCGAGCGGCAATGCTACATGCCGGGCGACCTGCCTGTGGCGCCAATATCGCTTTGCCAGACCAAGCTGCCTGACATCGCCACCCGCAACCATGCCCGATGCCGCTTGATAACCCTATTTTCTTGATAGCGTTTCTCGGCCAGCTTGACCAGTAGCAACGAAAAGTGGCGTTTTTGGCGTCCCTACGGGGAAACGCCATTGTCGCCGGGGGCGACCGGCTAAAGCATTGCGAAATATGAATAATCCAGGCCAGCGAAAGCTCTGCGTTTACCAGCGTGCGGGATTTTGTGTACCAGTTACCGCCACGCAATGCAATTCAGTTAGCCGGGAACCTGCCCGGCCTTGGCTTGGCGCCGCGCAAGGCTCAATCTGTATCGTGAGGAAGCACCTCTCCGCGAAGCTCTGCCAACGTCTTTCCGAAGGATGGATTGTATTGCCTGGCTTCATGGATTGTGACCACGGGCACATCAAATATAGTCGTGTGCCGCGCTCCGAAGGCGTCTCGAACAGAAATCTTCATGCGCGCAACGCCATTTCGGCAGGTCGGGAAGCAGCCGCCCCAACTGTCAGGTTGCTCGAAATACACCACGCCATTGGTGGATTGCCCAACCTCCAGGAACGTATTAGCGGACCCACCAGATAAAATGCTGCGTTGGTTGAGGAAAGGATAGACCTTGATGTTCTCACCTATAAGCGCCTGGAAGTCATTCAATGCCACTGACTGTTCATGAAGCCAGAACCAGCCGACCGCATACCTGAACCATTGAGTACTTACAGGTCGCAGATGCCAATGATATCCCACCGAAATGCCCTCAATGCTTGACGGGGCAGACCCTACGTTGGAAACGCGGAGATAAAGAGCAATTCCAGTCCTATGGACATCGTGATCGCCCTCCTTCTTTCCGGTCAGGAACGTGCAACAGAACGACGGCCCATGAAGTAGGACAATCTTGAACTTGGGCTTACGGCGCCAAGCAGAGAAGATGCCACTTACCCAGCCGAATGCCGCGGTAATGGCAAACAGGATCACCGTTAAGACGCCCTGATTGTCATTCGTCCATGAAGCTAACACCGCTGCACGATCTACCCCCCATTTCAGAATGTCTTCCATACGGCGTTCGTTTTCCTCGGGTTAGGAAAAGCGTCGAGCAAATCAAGTGGCGCGCTTCTGCAATTCTGTGAAAGTGCGAACGACGCCGTTCGCAGGATACACTTTGACTATGCATATTAACTTGTGTACCCCGGCATATGCCAAAGTCCAGGTTCAGCCGGAAAAAGTGTTTTCTGGAACAATTTAGCGTTTTTGGCGTCCCCACGGGGATTCGAACCCCGGTTTGCGCCGTGAGAGGGCGCCGTCCTAGGCCTCTAGACGATGGGGACACGAGGGCAGCCGCCTAGGGCGCGGCTGCCTGCCGGGTCGGCGCGGCCACAAGGCCAGCGCGAGGCGGCCTTCTGATACAGGAGCCGGGCGGGAGGCGCAAGGTGTTTTGCCGGCTCGGGCCGGAAAACACCGCGCAGCCGATCCGGTTTGAAAAAGCCAAACATTTTGTGTGACCAGACGCTTGCAAAGCCCGGATGTGCCGGTATATATCCGCCCTGCAACGCGGGCTGCCTCTCTGGCAGCCGCAACGCGGGGCCGCCGAGCGGGCGTAGCTCAGG
>DLGP01000021.1:12868-20138 GCA_002482765.1 Alphaproteobacteria bacterium UBA7691 | reverse complement strand
ACAACCTTGCCAAGGTTGGGGTCGTGAGTTCGAATCTCATCGCCCGCTCCATTTTACCAAACAAATCGAATATGTTATCCTGCTTTCAGGCTGGCGCTTCTGCGCCCATGCCGCTTGGCTGCCGGCGCGCGCCTTTGTCAGCAGCCGTATAGTGTAGCTTGACACTGATCAGCCTGACGCATAAAAATAATCATGCTGATCCGAAATATGCTGCATAAAGGGCTGAAACGCTTCATCGAACGGGACGATGCGAGCGGCTTGCAGCCTGCTGTGATTGGCAAGATCGGGCGCATGATCTCATTCCTCCAGGACATGGCGCATGAGGATGAACTGCACAATGTGCCAAGCTGGAAGGCCCATCGCCTGACTGGCGACCGCAAAGGCAGCTGGAGCCTGTTTGTCACCAAAAATTGGCGGCTGACATTTCGGATCAACGCTGACCAGGTCGAGATTATCGACCTTGATTATGAGGATTATCATTAGGAGGTTGCCATGAGCGCCGCGACCGGTATCAGGATGAAAAGCCCAGCCCATCCCGGCGGCTTCATCAAGCATGAGATAATCGCACCGCTGGAGCTTACCGTGACGGCGGCGGCGGCGGCGCTCGGCGTCACCCGCGCCGCACTTTCCACCTTGCTCAACGAGCGCGCCAGCCTGTCGCCCGAAATGGCGCTGCGGGTTGAAAAGGCATTCGGCGTTTCAATGGACACGCTGATGCGGATGCAAAACAGCTACGACATTGCGCAAACCCGCAAGCGCGAGGCTGAAATCAAGGTGGCGCGGTTTACTGGTCTGGCCACCAGCGAAGTGAGTGTGTAAAGCATATCGAGTGCCACGTTACCCCCTGCCATTGGCCGCCGCCACTTGCGCCCTATCTCTGTCGGCATGACAGACTTGAGCAACACCATGGCGGCGCGTCCGCCTGCCCGATCCCGCCCGCTGCTGTCGCTGGCCATGCTGGGCCTGAGTTTTGCCGCCTGTTTCGGCATTGCCGGCCTGGGCGCCTGGGTGACGCGCGAGCCGGTGCGCGGCTGGTATCAGAGCCTGGCCAAGCCGGCCGGGCTGACGCCGCCCGATATCGCCTTCCCCATCGTGTGGAATCTACTGTTTGCCATGATGGCGCTGGCGGCCTGGCTGGCCTGGCGGCGCTGGCAGCGGCTGGAGACGCGCGGCTGGGGCATCTGGCTGCTGTTCGGGCTGCAACTGGGCCTCAATCTGCTGTGGTCGGTGCTGTTTTTTGGCCTGCAACAGCCGGCCTGGGCGCTGGCGGAGATCGGCCTACTATGGCTGGCGATCCTGGCCTGCCAGCGTGGCTTTGCCGGGCTGGACCGCCGCGCCGGCTGGCTTTTGCTGCCCTATCTGGCCTGGGTGGCCTATGCCGCCCTGCTGAATGGCCTGATCGTGTGGCTGAACCGCGGTTAACGCTGCACGGCAGTTGACGCCATGCCGGGCGAAGCCTAATTCTGGCAGTATGATCAAACAGATCGGCCAGCGTAACCGGGAAATCCTCCGCCTTGTGGTGGAGACCTACATGGCCACCGGCGAGCCGGTCGGCTCGCGCCTGCTGTCCAAGCGGCTGGATCACAAGCTGTCGCCGGCCAGTATCCGCAACACCATGGCCGATCTGGAGGATGCCGGGCTGCTCTATGCGCCGCACACTTCCGCCGGCCGGCTGCCCACCGATAGCGGCCTGCGGCTGTTTGTGGATGGCCTGCTGCAAGTGGGCGACCTGACCCAGGAGGAGCGCGTCTCAATCGAGAATCGCTGCGCCGCCTCGGGCCGGGGTTTCCAGGAAGTGCTGACCGAGGCAACGGCCGCGCTGTCCGGCCTGTCTGGTCATGCCGGCCTGGTGGTGGCGCCCAAGGTGGATACGCCTTTGCGCCAGGTGGAATTTGTGCCGATCGGCCCGGGCAAGGCGCTGGTGGTGCTGGTGACCGAAGACGGCCAGGTGGAAAACCGCATGATCGAGCTGCCGCTCGGCATGGCGGCTTCGGCCCTGGCCGAGGCCGGGCAGTTCCTGTCACACCGGCTGAAGGGCCGCAGCATCAGCCTGGCGCGGGTGGAAATCCTGGCCGAACTGACGGCGCGGCGCGCCGAACTGGATCAGCTCACCTCCAAAGTGGTGGAAGCCGGCCTGGCCGTGTGGGGCGGCGAAGCCGGCAGCCCCAGCCCGAGAAGCGCCAGCCCAGGCGGCACGCTGATTGTGCGCGGTTCGGCCAATCTGCTCGACGACGTGGCCGCCATCGCCGATCTGGAACGTATCCGCTCGCTGATGGAAGAGCTGGAAAATACCGAGGAAATGCTGCGCCTGATCGACCTGACCCACGGCAGCGAGGGCGTGCGGATTTTCATCGGCTCGGAAAACACCCTGTTCCGCCAGGCCGGCTGTTCGCTGATCGTGGCGCCGCTGCAAAACCAGCAGCAGCGTATCGTCGGCGCCATTGGCGTGATCGGGCCAACCCGGATGAATTATGCCCGCCTGGTGCCGATGGTGGATTTCACCGCCCAGGTGGTGGGTCGCCTGCTCGGCTGAGCCGCCGGCTATGACGCCGGCTTGGTTGAAATTTCCGCCCCCCGCCCGTATATGCAAGCCCAACCCCTAAAACCCGCTTTATTGGAAAACCGAGATAATCCTGATGAGCACCCAGCCAACCCACGCCGCCGCCGACAGCATCAACCTGGATGCCGCGATCAACACCGAGCCGGCAGCCGGCGGCGACATTGCCCTGCTGGCCGCCGATCTGGCCCGGGCGCAGGCCGAAACCGCCGAGTTGAAGGACAAGCTGCTGCGCCTGGCGGCGGATACCGAAAACCTGCGCCGCCGGCTGGAGCGTGAACGCGACGATGCGGTGAAATATGCCGCCGGCAAATTCGCCAAGGACATCCTGAGCGTGGCCGACAATCTGGGCCGCGCCTTGCAGAATGCGCCCAAGCCGGCCGACGAGACTGATCCGCTGGGCAATCTGCTGGTCGGCATCGAGGCCACCGAGCGCGAATTGATCGGCGTGTTTGAACGCCATGGCATTCAGCGCGTTGATCCGCAGGGCCAGCGTTTTGATCCCAACCTGCATCAGGCGATGTTTGAGCTGGAAAACCCCAATATCCCGGCCGGCACGGTGATCCAGGTGGTGGCGGCGGGGTATGTGCAGCATGGCCGCCTGCTGCGCGCCGCCATGGTGGGTGTATCCAAGGGCGGCCCGGCTGCCGCTGCGGAAAGCGTCGACACCAAAGCTTAAAAACTTGCCCACAACCTAACTATGATACTGTCACTACGCCGTCATCATCTGCGGCGATAAAGGGCCTCTTTCCTGTTGGAGGCAAACAGTGCAGATGATGAGTGACGCCGATCTGCTGGAAACCATCGGCAGCGTGGCAAGCCCCATGCCGCCGGTGCCGCCGGCGATGCGCTGCGATGCGGTGGACCGACTGTTTGCCGCCGATCCCGATCTGGGCGCCCTGGCGGTGGTGGATCAGGGCCGGCCGCTTGGCCTGATCAATCGCTATGACCTGATCACCCACCTGTCACGCGATTATGGCCGCGCGCTTTATGCCCGCAAGCCGGTGACGGCGCTGATGGACCCGGCGCCGCTGACGGTGGAAAGCAGCCTGAGTGTGGACCGGCTGGAAGCGCTGATCGCCGACGAGCATCCCAGCGCCTTGCTGCGCGGCTTCATTGTCACCAATGGCGGGCAGTATCAGGGCGTTGGCACGGCTTTGTCGCTGCTGCAATTGAACCGCGTGCGCAGCGAGCGGCGCAATCGCTCGCTGGAACGCGCGCGCCAGGCTGCCGAGGAAGCCTCGCGCGCCAAAACCCGTTTCCTGGCCACCATGAGCCATGAATTGCGCACGCCGCTGAATGCCATCATCGGCTTTGCCGAGGTGATGCGCGACCGCCTGTTCGGCCCGCTCGACAGCCCGCGTTATGGCGATTATGTCGGCGATATCCTGGCCAGCGGGCAGCATCTGCTCGGCCTGATCAACAATATCCTCGACATGGCGAAGATCGAAAGCGGCGGCTGGAATATCCATCCCGCCATGGTTGATCCGCATGAAGCCGTGGAACTCTGCCTGCGCACCCTGCGGCCGCGCGCCGAGCAGCAGGGTGTGCGGCTGGTGGCCAGGCTCGATCCGGCCCTGGATGAAGGCTATGCCGATGCCCAGGCGTTGCGCCACATGCTGCTCAACCTGCTCAGCAATGCGGTGAAATTCACCCCGGCAGGCGGCGAGGTGGAAGTGGGCGCCGCCGGCCAGCCGGATGGCGGCTTCCGGCTCTGGGTGCGCGATACCGGCATCGGCATTGCGCCCGAGCATATCGCCCTGGTGATGAGCCCGTTCGGCCAGGTGGAGAATGACCTGACGCGCAAATATGAAGGCACCGGCCTGGGCCTGCCGCTGGTCAAGGCGCTGGTTGACCTGCATCGCGGCAATTTTGATCTGCGCAGCACCCTGGGTCAGGGCACCTGCGTTACACTGGAACTGCCGCCGCCGCCGGATGCGCAATCGCAAACGGCGTCACCCGACGCAGCGTCAGATTGATCCGGCCGCCGCCCGGGATCAGGTCATCCGGCACCAGCCGGCTGCTGCCGGGCTGGATGCGGTCGATGCCATGAAAGGCCAGCCGGGCGGCACCGCCCAGCAGCATCACATCGCCGGATGCCAGCCGGAATGAGCGCGTCGGCGCGGTGCGGCTGGTGCCGCCGAGGCGGAATATCGCCGTGGCGCCGAGCGAGACTGACAGCACCGGTGCGTCAAACACCTGCTCGTCGCGATCCTGGTGCAGCCCCATGCGGGCATCGGCATCATACAGGTTGATCAGGCAGCATTCCGGCGCGGCGGCATAACCGGTCAGCGCCTGCCACAGCGCCAGCAAGGGCGCCGGGATTGCCGGCCAGGGCCGGCCGGTCAGCGGATGCTGCGCGATATAGCGATAACCGCCGGCCCGGTCGGTATACCAGCCAAGCGGGCCGGCATTGCTCATGCGCACCCGCATCTTCTGGCCGGAACGCGGCATTTCCGGCTGATAGGGCGGCGCCTCGGCCAGCACATCGCGCACAGCCGCCAGCAAATCCGCCTGGGCGGTGGCATCGAGATAACCGGGCAAGAGGCGGAAACCGTCCATGCCGGTGAAATTAGCCCGCCCGCAGCCGGCGCCAATTCTCCAGGCTGTAGAAGATCACCGCGATCCAGATGCAGCCGAAGGCAATGGCATGGTGCAGCCTGAAGCTTTCGCCCCATAACAGCACGGCGAGCAGGAATTGCAGGCTGGGCGAGATGTATTGCAGCAAGCCCATCGAGGCCAGCGTGAGCCGGCGCTGGCCGGCGCCGAAGGCCACCAGCGGCACCGTAGTCACCAGGCCGGAGAGCAGGATCAAACCGAGCAGGCCGAGCCAGGGCCGCGCTTCCGCTGCTGCCTGGGCGATCTGCGCCAGCGCGCCACCGCCATGCCAGGCCAGATAGCCCAGCGCCAGCGGCAGCAGCAGCATCACCTCGATGGTGAAGCCCACCAGGCTGTCGACCGGAAAGCGCTTGCGCTGCAAGGCATAAAAGCCCCAGGAAAACGCGATCAGCAGCGACAGCCAGACACTGCTTTCGGCCGCCGCCACCAGCACCAGCACACCCGCCGTCACCAGCCCGAGCAGGCCCCATTGCAGCGGCGAAACCCGTTCCTTCAGCACGATGCGGCCAAGCAACACCGCCACCAGCGGGTTGATATAATAGCCCAGCGACACCGCCATCACCTGCTGCCGGTCGATGGCATAGACAAAGATCAGCCAGTTGGTCAGCATCAGCCCGGCGGTGAGGCACAGCACCGCCAGCAAGCGGCGGTCGCGCAGCACGCGGCCAAACAACGCCAGCTTGCCGGTGGCGGCCAGCAGGCCAAGGCAGAGCAGGAAGGCCCACAGCACCCGCTGGGCATTCAGCTCCAGCGGCGTCATCATGCTGGCGGCACGGAAATACAGCGGCGACAGGCCCCAGCAGGTGTAGGCTGCAACGCCAAATAAAATTCCCGTAAACACCGGCGACTTGAGAAACGGCGTGGCGGCAGGCTGAGGCACGGCGATTCCTTCGGCTGACCCGCTCTGGACGGCCAAAACGGCCCTGTGCGGCGCGGCTTTCAAGTTTTTTTGATCGGGGCGGTTGCGAGACCCCCGCCCCCCACTTACATACCCGTCACATGTAGAACCAGACAAGGGGTCCGGCCCGGCGCTTAAACACCAGAAGGCCGCTCCGGACTGCCAAAATCGAGGAGAGAGTAGTTATGGCGAAAGTCATTGGTATCGACTTGGGGACGACCAATTCCTGCATTGCCATCATGGATGGCAAGACCCCCAAAGTGGTTGAAAATGCCGAAGGCGCGCGCACCACGCCGTCGATGGTTGCCTTCACCAAGGATGGCGAACGTCTGATCGGCCAGCCGGCCAAGCGCCAGGCGGTCACCAACCCGGAAAACACCCTGTTCGCGGTGAAGCGCCTGATCGGCCGCAACATCCGCGACGAAGCCTCGCAGAAATTCACCAAGATGGTGCCCTACAAGGTGGTGGCCGGTGATAACGGCGATGCCTGGGTGGAAGCCGATGGCAAGAAATACAGCCCGAGCCAAGCTTCGGCCTTTGTGCTGCAAAAGATGAAGGAAACGGCGGAAACCTTCCTGGGTGAAAAGGTCACCCAGGCGGTCATCACCGTGCCGGCCTATTTCAACGATGCCCAGCGCCAGGCCACCAAAGACGCCGGCCGCATCGCCGGCCTGGACGTTTTGCGCATCATCAACGAACCGACTGCGGCGGCTTTGGCCTATGGCCTCGACAAGCAGGGCGATGGCAAGAAGATCGCGGTCTATGACTTGGGCGGCGGCACCTTCGACGTTTCGATCCTGGAGATCGGCGACGGCGTGTTTGAAGTGCGCTCCACCAACGGCGACACCTTCCTGGGCGGCGAGGATTTTGACCAGCGCGTGGTTGAATACCTGGCCGACGAGTTCAAGAAGGAAAACGGCATCGATCTGCGCAACGACCGCCTGGCGCTGCAACGCCTGAAGGAAGCGGCCGAAAAGGCGAAGATCGAATTGTCGTCGTCGCAGCAGACCGAGATCAACCTGCCCTTCATCACCGCCGACCAATCGGGTCCGAAGCATCTGGTGATGAAGCTGACCCGTGCCAAGCTGGAAGCCCTGGTCGATGACCTGATCCAGCGCAGCATCGAGCCGTGCAAGAAGGCATTGAAGGATGCCAGCCTGTCGGCCGGTGATATCGACGAAGTGGTGCTGGTGGGC
>DLGP01000021.1:4385-12849 GCA_002482765.1 Alphaproteobacteria bacterium UBA7691 | reverse complement strand
GGCATGACCCGCATGCCCAAGGTGATCGAGGTGGTGAAGCAGCTCTTCGGTCGCGAGCCGCATAAGGGCGTCAACCCGGATGAAGTGGTGGCCATCGGCGCCGCGATCCAGGCCGGCGTGCTGCAAGGCGACGTGAAGGACGTGCTGCTGCTGGACGTGACCCCGCTTTCCTTGGGTATCGAAACCCTGGGCGGCGTGTTCACCAAGCTGATCGAGCGCAACACCACGATCCCGACCAAGAAGAGCCAGGTTTTCTCCACCGCCGAGGACAACCAGAATGCCGTGACGATCCGGGTGTTCCAGGGCGAGCGCGAGATGGCGGCCGACAACAAGGCGCTGGGCCAGTTTGACCTGATGGGCATTCCGCCGGCACCGCGCGGCGTGCCGCAGATCGAAGTGACCTTTGATATCGACGCCAACGGCATCGTGCATGTCTCGGCTAAGGACAAGGGCACCGGCAAGGAGCAGCAGATCCGCATCCAGGCTTCGGGTGGTCTGTCGGAAGACGACATCAAGAAGATGGTGCGGGATGCCGAGGAGCATGCCGCCGAGGACAAGAAGCGCCGTGATGCCGCCGAAGCCAAGAACCAGGCCGAGTCGCTGATCCATGCGACCGAGAAGACCCTGGTTGATCTGGGCGACAAGGCCCCGGCCGGCGACAAGGCCGAGGTTGAGGCGGCGATTGCCGATCTGAAGCAGTCGATCGAGGCCAACGACGCCGAGGCGATCAAGGCCAAGACCCAGAAGCTGAGCCAGATCGCCATGAAACTGGGCGAGGCGCTGTACAAGGAACAGGGCGCCGGTGCGGCCGGCCCGGAAGCCGCGCCTGAGCCGGAAGCCAAGAAGCCCGATGACGGCGTTGTGGACGCCGAATTCGAGGAAGTGAAAGACGACAAGAAGAAGAAATAAGCTCGGAGACAGCCGACGGATCGGGCGCCCTTGAACAAGGCGCCCGGTTCCGGTTTGGCGGCATGGGCTTCGGCCTGCAAGAGCTTCGGGTGGGGTGCAGAATGGCGACCAAACGCGACTATTATGAAGTGCTGGGTGTGCCGCGCGGCACTGCCGATGCGGACGAATTGAAAAAGGCGTTCCGCAAGCTCGCCATGAAATACCATCCGGATCGTAATCCCGGCGATCCGACGGCTGAGCAGAATTTCAAGGAGCTGAACGAAGCCTACGACGTGCTGAAGGACGACCAGAAGCGCGCGGCCTATGACCAGTATGGCCATGCGGCTTTTGAAGGCGGCATGGGCGGCCCGCGTGGCCCGGGCGGCGGCCAGGGCGGCGCCGGCTTCGATTTCGGCTCCTTCTCCGACATATTCGACGATCTGTTCGGCGATATCATGGGCGGCGGTGGCGCCCGGCGCGCTGGCGCTGGCGGCAACAATGCCAATCGCGGCTCTGATCTGCGTTACAATCTCGAAATCAGCCTGGAAGATGCCTTCCGTGGCAAAACCGTGCAGGTTCGTGTGCCAACCTCGGCGGCCTGCGAAGCCTGCGACGGTTCCGGCGCCGAAGCCGGCGCCCAGCCGATTGCCTGCCCGACATGCAAAGGCTTTGGCAAGGTGCGCTCGGCGCAAGGCTTCTTCACCATCGAACGCACCTGCCCAAGCTGCGGCGGCGCCGGCAAGGTGATCGAACATCCCTGCAAGATTTGCGGCGGCGCCGGCCGCGTGCACAAGGAAAAGACCCTGAGCGTGGATATCCCGCCGGGCGTGGATGAAGGCAACCGCATCCGGCTCTCCGGCGAAGGCGAGGCCGGCCTGCGCGGCGGCCCGCCGGGCGATCTTTACGTTTTCCTCTCGGTGGCGGCGCATCGCATTTTCCGCCGCGAGGGCCAGCATCTGCAATGCAAGGTGCCGATCTCGATGACCACGGCGGCTTTGGGCGGCATTGTTGAAGTGCCGACCCTGGATGGCGGCAAGGCGCGCATCACGATTCCCGAAGGCACCCAGAGCGGCAAACAATTCCGCCTGCGCGGCAAGGGCATGCCCGGCCTGGCCCAGCAGGGCCGTGGCAGCGGCTTCGGCGACCTCTATATCCAGGTCAATGTTGAAACCCCGGTGAAACTCTCCAAGCGCCAGCGTGAGCTTTTGGAGGAATTCGCCGAGATTGATGCCGATGGCACCAGCCCGGAAAGCGCCGGCTTCTTCGCCCGCGTCAAGGAAATGCTCGGCGGCAAGGGCGATTGAACCCCGACCGGCCAAAATACGGGACATAATTTCGGGGTTTTTCGCCCAATAGAACAAAATATTCTTTGTTGATTATAGGCTTAACTGATCTATAATTAGGACAATGATCAGGAAATATGAAAAGACACATCCCTGGCTGAAATTTGCCGCCGAATTAGGCCGCGCCGCCCCCACTTTTTGGATGGCACTTGGTGAGGCACAATCAAAGTGCCAGCATATTGCCGGCGTCCCGTTAAAGCCTGCTGTCGCAGAAGAACTTCATAAGATGTATCTGGCGAAAGGCGTGTTCGCCACAACCGCGATAGAAGGCAACACGCTTTCAGAAGAAGAAGTCCGCCAGCGCTTGGACGGCGTGCTGGAACTGCCGCCATCCAAAGAATATCTGGGGCGTGAAATTGATAACATGCTGGCGGCGTGCGCGCGCGTGGAAGGGGCTGTTATCGAGACGAAGGATGGTAGTTTCACAACACCAGAAATATGCAACTACAACAAACTGATCCTTGATGGGCTGCCCACAACCAGCGAAGTAGTACCCGGCATCATTCGCAAACACTCTGTTGAAGTTGCGCGCTATCGCGGCGCACCGGCGGAAGATTGTTCCTATTTGATGGATAAACTCTGCGAGTGGCTGAATACAGGGTTTAATGCGCCGAAGGGGCAAGAGATAGTCTATGGCATCATCAAAGCGGTAATTGCCCACTTATATCTTGCCTGGATACATCCCTTTGGCGACGGCAATGGCCGTACAGCGCGCCTGCTTGAGATCAAAATCCTTCTTGCAGCGGGCGTGCCACGAGCAGCCAACCACCTGCTCAGCAATCACTACAATCAGACGCGCGCCGAATATTATCGTCAGCTTGACGCAGCAAGCCGCAATGGTGGCGACATACTGCCATTCTTGAACTATGCCGTTGAGGGTTTTGTCGATGGACTCCGCGAACAGCTTAAGCTGATTCGAGAGGAGCAATGGGAACTTGCCTGGGAAAATTATGTTCATGAGCGCTTTCGCGACAAAAACTCGATTGCGAGTGTGCGACAGCGACACCTTTTGCTCGATCTTTCGAAAAGAGCAAAAGCCACTACAGTGTCAGAGGTCCCCAATATCTCTACCCGCCTCGCAGCCGCTTATAGCGGCAAGCATCGCAAAACTATTGTCCGAGATCTTAACACGCTTATCGAGATGGGCCTGGTTATGCATGTAGAAGCAGGGTATCGGGCTAGGAAGGAGCGGATATTGGCCTTCTTGCCGCAAAGCATTCCCGGGAGGCCAGCATGAGTTCCGACCACACCCGCATCGGCATTATCGGCATTGGCGGCCGTATGGGTCAGGCGATCCTGCGCGAAATTCATGCCACGCCGGGCGCGGCCCTGGCTGGTGGCACCGAACGCCCCGGCTCGCCCCTGTTGGGTCAGGACCCGGCTTTGGCCGCCGGCCTGCCGGCCAGTGGCCTGCATGTGCTGGAAGACCCGGCAGCCCTGTTTGCCACCGCCGATGCGGTGATTGATTTCAGCGCCCCCGCCGCCATCGCCGGCCATGCCGCCCTCGCAGCCCAGGCCAAGACCGCCTATATCGTCGGCATCACCGGGCTGGAAGAAAACCATTTCGACACGCTGCGCAAGGCGGCGCGGCATTGCTGCGTGGTGCAGAGCTTCAATATGAGCCTGGGCGTGAACCTGCTGGCCGGCCTGGTGCGCCAGGTGGCGGCCAGCTTGGGCAATGACTGGGATATTGAGATCGTGGAGATGCACCACCGCATGAAGGTGGATGCGCCATCCGGCACCGCGATCATGTTTGGCGAGGCCGCCGCCGAGGGGCGCGGCGTGGCCTTGGCCGAGATGAAGCAATCCGGCCGCGACGGCATCACCGGCGCGCGGCAAGCCGGCCATATCGGCTTTGCGGCTTTGCGCGGCGGCAATGTGGCCGGCGAGCATACCGTGATCTTCGCCGCCGAAAACGAGCGGCTGGAGTTGAGCCACAAAGCCACCGACCGCAGCATCTTCGCCCGTGGCGCGGTGCGCTGCGCGCTGTGGTCACGCGGCAAGGCGCCGGGGCTTTACCACATGCCCGATGTGCTGGGGCTCAAGGGGTAAAATGACATACAAAGAAGATATTGAAAATTTCACGCTTGAAGAAAATAGACATAAATACGCCGCTTGGTGCGCTGCTAAGGCAGCCAGCACCAAGACCATGAGATTTTCAGTTAAATGCGCTGGCAGTTGGATAGACAAAACTTCTTTACGAGAAATTTCCAAAAATTGGGACGCCCTTCCCTCGCCGGATGATTTTGACGACGTTCACAGGGAAATAAGGAAGACCCTTTTAGAAGCTAGCTGCAAAAGCAATAAGAAGATTACTCACGGTATCGCGGCGAAATTAATCAATATCTACTTAAAGACAATTTTCGTTGTGGGTGTTGAGATCAACTATAAAAAATTAGCCCCAAAAAACAAATTAAAGCTAAACGCGATTCATCCGCCGATTGATCGTTTAGTTTTGCGGAAACTCTATTCGGCCAAATTTACTGATGAGGTTGGCCCTGCTATCAAATCTCCAATGAGTTGGTCGCAGCTTTCGTCTCATGACTATGAAAGCGTGGTCAAACGAGCGCGTCAGGTGACAGCTTGCCAGTTATGGAGACTGGAGGCCCTGTGGCCAGGGTATGCCGCATCTTCAACTAACAACTAATCGAAAAATACTTCTCAAACGCCGCCCGGCCTGAGCGGGTGACGCTGAGGCTGCGGCCTTTGCGATCCTGCGCCAGCCAACCGGCATCCAGGCAATGCCGCGCCAGGGCGGCGCCCAGCGCGCCAGCCAGATGTGGCCGGCGTTCGCTCCAATCCAGGCAGACCCGGGCCAGGCCGCGCCGTTCACTCTTGAGCGGCGCCAGATCGAGGCCGAGTGTGCCAAAAAACGCCTCGCCCTGCGGGGTGACGATAAAATCCTTCTCAGCCCGCGCCATATGGCCCTGCGCCAGCAAGGCATCGGTGAGCTTGACGCCCAGTTCGCCGGCAATGTGATCGTAGCAGGTGCGCGCCCGGCGCATATCGGCATCGCGCGGCCCGGGCAGCCGCTTCGGCTTTGGTGCCTCGCCGGCCAAAGCCATGATGGCTTCCAGCGCCTGCGCCACTGCCGGGCCTTTCAGGCGGAAATAACGATGCCGGCCCTGGGCTTCCTGCGCCAGCAGGCCGCCAGCCAGCAACTTGCCAAGATGGCTGCTGGCAGTGGAAGCCGCCACGCCGGCAATCAACGCCAATTCGCTGGCGGTCAGCGCCTGGCCGCCCATCAGCGCCGCCAGCATGTTGGCGCGCGCCGGGTCGCCGATCAGGGCGGCAATTTCCGCCAAGCTGGGTGCATCATGATGATCCGACATGCTTCGATCATAAACGAAACATGCCCGCCAGACAATATTGGCGGAAAAGGTTGACTTTTGATATGCAGTTTTTATATCTGATTTTGGTACGCTTCGGCTGCCTCCCCCGACATATTTTGATCCGCAGGAGCAAAGCCATGCCGCATCACACACCCCTTATTGCAACTGTTGTCGGCGGTTTGGTGCTGGCCTTTATTCTTGGGGCCATCGCCAACCGCCTGCGCATTTCGCCCCTGGTGGGTTATCTGATGGCCGGCGTGGTGGTGGGGCCGTTCACACCGGGCTTTGTCGCCGACCAGGCTTTGGCGCCGGAACTGGCCGAACTGGGCGTGATCCTGCTGATGTTTGGCGTTGGCATGCATTTCTCGCTGAAAGACCTGCTCAGCGTGAAAACCATCGCCATCCCCGGCGCCATTGCCCAGATTGGCGTGGCCACCCTGCTTGGCATCGGCCTGGCATTGGCGATGGGCTGGGGCCTGGGCGCCGGCTTTGTATTTGGCTTGGCGCTTTCGGTGGCTTCCACCGTGGTGTTGCTGCGCGCGCTGCAAGAGCGCCACATGATCGAATCCGAGCGCGGCCGCATCGCGGTGGGCTGGCTGATCGTGGAAGACCTGGCCATGGTGCTGGCCTTGGTGCTGCTGCCGCCACTCGCTACGCTGATGAAGGATGGCGCCGAAACCGGCGGCGGCGGGTTGGGCTCAAGCGAGCTGGCCATGGTGCTGCTGATCACCCTGGCCAAGGTGGCGGCCTTTGTGGCGCTGATGCTGATCGTTGGCCGCCGCGTCATCCCCTGGCTTTTGCATTACATCGCCCATACCGGCTCACGCGAATTGTTCCGCCTTGCCGTGCTGGCCATTGCGCTGGGCGTGGCCTATGGCGCCGCCATGCTGTTCGGCGTGTCGTTTGCGCTGGGCGCCTTCTTTGCCGGCATGATCCTGGCCGAAAGTGAATTGAGCCACCGCGCCGCCGAGGAATCGCTGCCCTTGCGCGATGCCTTTGCCGTGCTGTTTTTTGTCTCGGTCGGGATGCTGTTTGATCCCGGCATCCTGCTGCGTGATCCGTTGCCGGTGCTGGCCACTTTCCTGATCATCGTGGTGGGCAAATCGGTGGCGGCCCTAGCCCTGGTGCTGGCCTTCCGGCATAAACTTTCCACCGCGCTGACCATCGCCGCCAGCCTGGCGCAGATCGGCGAATTCTCCTTCATCCTGGCCGCACTCGGCGTGGATGTGGGCTTGCTGCCGCCGCAGGGGCGCGACCTGATCGTGACCGGCGCGATCCTCTCGATCCTGGCCAATCCGCTGTTCTTCGCCTTGCTGGATCGCCTCAAGGACTGGCTGGAAAAGCGCGAGGGCAAGGACAGCCTGGCCGAAGACAAGGCCAAGGTGGCGGAAGAGGAACTGGTGCCAACCGTCTTGCAGCAGCATGCCGTGCTGATCGGCTTTGGCCGGGTCGGCAGCCTGGTGGCCGAGGCGCTGCGCCGCGAGGGCCGGCCGCTGCTGGTGATCGAGGAACGCCAGAAACTGGCCGAGCAGGCCCGCGCCGCCGGTTACGAAACCATGCTGGGCAATGCGGCTTCGGCCGAGATGATCCTGGCCAGCAATATCGTTGGCGCGCGCTGGCTGTTTGTGGCGATCCCGAATGCCTTCGAGGCCGGCCAGATTGTGCAGCAGGCGCGCAAGGCCAATCCGGCGCTGAAAATCATTGCCCGCGCCCATGCCGATGGCGAGGTGGAGCATCTGAGCCAGCTGGGCGCCGATCTGATCGTGATGGGCGAACGCGAGATTGCGCGCGGCATGATGGAACGCGCCTTTCAGATGCCCGGCGGTAATCCTGAACCTGCTGCCGCTTAAGCCAGATCAAGCGGGCGCAGGCCGGCGCCCTTCGGCTGGCGCCAGCGCCATAATGCCTCGCGCAAGGCTTCGGCCAGTTCCAGCCGCTCGGGCGGGCTGAGAAAACGGCCGACGCTGAGGCCACGGCCATGGCTCCACAGCGTCAGGGCATGGCTATCGGGTTGATCGTCACATTCCACCCGCACCCAATAGGGCTGCAACTGCCATTGCTGCTGCTGCCCGGCAGCGCTGACCCGGCAAAAAGTGAGGCTGGCGCCATCCAGCAGCAGATATTCCCGGGCCCGCGCCTGGGCATAGCTGAAACGGAAGGCGAGCCACAGCAACAGCACTTCCAGGCCGCAGAAACCCAGCACCGGCCAGGCCCCGGCCAGGAAAAACGCCATGCCGGCGGCAAAATTCACCAATGCCACAAAAGCCATCAGGATCACAAAGCCGCGCCGGCCGAGCGAACGGTGCGGCTTCAGTTCAGCGGCAAAGACAGGCTGGCTGGTCATGCCACATCAGATTAATCCGTCCTGCCATCCTGGCAAGCCGCATGATTGACGCCGAACGGTGCAAGCCTTAACCCTGTGGCTCGCATTTCTCTGGATGAGAGCCATGGCGCCGAAGCAGAACCCGCTGAAATTGAACCCGCTGCAACTCAAAACCCTGACATTGCTGCAAGCGATTGCCGAAGTGGCGGGNNGGCGAGCCGCTGCCCGATGGCAGCATGCGGCTGCATCAATTGCCGCCGGCGCATGGCAATCATTTCCATATCGGCGCTGCCGTGGTTTCCGGCGCCGATGCCACCGGCCTGCATAACGAGGCGGTGTGGGTGGCATTGGGGCGCAAGGGCCTGGTGCAGGCCGGCATGACCATCACCCCGGCCGGCCTGGCCTATGAAACCGGCTTGCGCAACACCATCCTGCATCGCGCGGATCATTGAGATGCTACTGACCCTGGCTGATATCGAGGCCGCTGCCGCGCGCATCGGCGGTGTGCTGACCCGCACGCCCTGCCTGCATTCGCGCACGCTGTCCAATCTGGCCGGCGCCGAGGTGTGGCTGAAATT
>DLGP01000021.1:2397-4378 GCA_002482765.1 Alphaproteobacteria bacterium UBA7691 | reverse complement strand
TTCAAGGAGCGCGGCGCGCTGAACAAGCTGCTGCAACTGAGCGACGATGAGCGTAAGCGCGGCGTGATTGCCATGTCGGCCGGCAATCATGCCCAAGGCGTGGCCTATCATGCCGGGCGGCTGGGCATTCCGGCCACTATCGTGATGCCCGGCTTCACGCCCTATGTGAAGGTGCGCCATGTGCGCAACCACGGCGCCCGCGTGGTGCTGGAAGGCGAAACCCTGGCCGAAGCCGCCGCCCGCGCGCGCAGCATCGCCGAGGCCGAGGGGCTGGTATTTGTACATCCCTATGACGACCTGGCGATCATGGCCGGCCAGGGCACGGTGGCGCTGGAAATGCTGGAACAGGCGCCAGACCTGGACGACCTGGTGGTGCCGGTGGGTGGCGGCGGGCTGATTGCCGGCATGGCGATTGCCGCCCATGCCAAGCGGCCCGGCCTGCGCCTGTTCGGCGTGGAGAGCGAGCTTTACACCGCGATGTATCAGGAGATGCATGACCAGCCGGTGAATGTGGGCGGCATCAGCATCGCCGAGGGTATCAGCGTGCGCGATATCGGCCGCGCCCCGATGCAGGTGGTGCGGCAATTGGTGCAGGATGTGCTGATCACCCGCGAAGCCGATATCGAGCGCGCCATTGTGCTGCTGGTGGAGATCGAAAAGACTGTCACCGAAGGCGCCGGCGCCGCCGGCCTGGCGGCTTTGCTGGCGCATAAGCAGCATTTCCAGGGCCGCAAGGTTGGCCTGGTGCTATCGGGTGGCAATATCGACACAAGGCTGCTGGCATCGGTGCTGATGCGCGGCCTGGTGCGCGATGGCCGGCTGGCCCGCCTGATCGTCACCACCGACGACGCCCCGGGCCGCCTCGCCCGCGCCGCCGGCATCATCGGCGCCACCGGGGTGAATATCATCGAGGTGGCGCATCAGCGCCTGTTCACCCTGGCCTCGGCCAAATCCACCGAGATCGAATTTGTGGTTGAGGCGCGTGACCGGTCGCATCTGGGCGAATTGGTGGCGGCGCTGGAACAGACCGGCCTGCGCGCCCGCTTGGCGGAGATCGGCGTATAGGTCTATGCTTGCCGCCTGATCCGTTATCGGGAGGAAAGTATGGGACGAGTAGCCAACAAGGTCGCCTTCATCACCGGCGGCGCATCCGGCCTGGGCAAGGCCACCGCTGAAATGATGGCGCGCGAAGGCGCCAAGGTGGTGATTGCCGACCGCAATGTTGAAGGCGCCGAAGCCGTGGCGCGCCAGATCGGCCCGGCCGCCATCGCCGTGGCGCTGGATGTCACCAATGAGCAGCAATGGATCGCCGCGCTGGATGCCACCGAGGCAGCATTCGGCGGCCTCAACGTGCTGGTGCATTCGGCCGGCGTGGGCGTGCTGAAAAGCGTTGAGGATATCAGCGTGGAGGAATGGAATTTCGTCCATGCGGTGAACCTCGACGGCCCGTTCCTCGGCAACAAACATGCGATTCCGCGCATGAAGGCGCATGCGCCGGGTTCGATCATCATCATCTCGTCGGTTTCCGGCATCATCGCCGGGCATAACATGAGCGCCTACAACACCTCGAAGGCCGCCGCCCGCATGCTGGCCAAGACCACGGCTTTGCATTGCGCCAAGCGCGGCTACAATATCCGCTGCAATTCGGTGCATCCCACCTTCATCGATACGCCGATGGTGCAATCCATGCTGGTGGCCGGCGGCGATCCGGCCAAGGTGCGGCAGAAGCTGGAAAGCCAGGTGCCGCTGGGCCGCCTGGGCGAACCCGACGACGTGGCGTATTGCATCCTGTATCTCGCCTCCGACGAATCAAAATTTGTCACCGGCGCCGAATTTGTGCTGGATGGCGGCATCACGGCGCAGTGAGGCTGGAGGCGGAAACTTTGTTTTCCGCTTCATAACAAAGCCGTCATGGTCGGCGCAGGCCGACCATCCACGAGTTTCTTGTTTTCAGCGCGTTAAACAAAGCAACACGTGGATG
>DLGP01000021.1:1517-2372 GCA_002482765.1 Alphaproteobacteria bacterium UBA7691 | reverse complement strand
GTACGCCTTCGCGTACCATGACGCTCTTTGTTGTAGGTTCTGGCCTAGCCCCAAATGTGACCGGTAACACGCCGGACATAATACGGGCTGGATTGCGGCAGCGAATCGAGGCATCCTAACGGAAATGGGCATCTCCCCGCCCGCAACCGAACACGGAAGCCAGATGGACAGCGCCGCCGCAAAGCTGCCCGTATTGATCGTGGTGCATCAGGAAACCTCCAACCCGGGCCGGGTGGGCGACGAATTACGCGCGCTGGGCCACGACTTGGATATCCGCCGCCCCTGCCTGGGGCATGACTTGCCGCAGGATTTGAGCGGCCATGCCGGTGTGGTGGTGTTTGGCGGCCCGATGAGCGCCAATGACGACCACCTGCCCTTCATCCGCCGCGAGCTGAACTGGATTCCGCATGCCGTGGCCAGCGGCAAGCCTTATCTGGGCATCTGCCTGGGCGCGCAATTGCTGGCGCGGGCCAGCGGCGCCCGGGTGGCGCCGCACCGTGATGGCTGGCATGAGATCGGCTATTACCCGATCCGCGCCACCCAGGCCGGGCGCGGCCTGTTCCCCGACAAACTGCATGTCTACCAATGGCATGGCGAAGGGCTGGAGCTGCCGCGCGGCGCCGTAAGGCTGGCGCAAACCCAGTGGTTTCCGAACCAGGCCTTCTCGCTCGGCGCCAATGCCTATGGCATTCAATTTCACCCGGAAGTGACCGGCGCCATCATGCGGCGCTGGGCCACCATGGCAGGCCATCGCCTGACCCTGCCAGGCGCACAATGCCGCAGCCAGCAATTCCAGGGCCATGACCGGCATGATCCGGGCATTGCGCAGTGGCTGCGCGGCTTCCTGCCGCATTG
>DLGP01000021.1:0-1499 GCA_002482765.1 Alphaproteobacteria bacterium UBA7691 | reverse complement strand
CCGCATTGGCTGCGCGCCGGCCAGCCGCAGCAGACAATGCTGGCCGACGCGGCGGATTAATCTTCCGCCTCTGCCTCTGCCGCCGCCTCTGGCTCTGCCGCTGCCTCTGCGCTGCGTTCCAGCACGGCAACAAAGAATCCGTCCGTACCCTGGCGACCCGGGGTAAGGCGCAGGAAAGCCTCGCTGCTCGGGCAGGGACCACCCACATTGCGCTGCCAGATCGGCGCCACCGGCAGAATGCTGAAATCGGCATGGCGCGCCAGGAAAGCCTCGATCTGCGCCTCATTCTCCTCGATCAGCACCGAGCAGGTGACATAGATCAGCCGACCACCAGGCGCCACTAGGCGGGCGGCGCGCTTCAGAATCTCCTGCTGCCGCTCGGTCAGTTCCTGCACATCGGTTTCGGTCAGGCGCCAGCGCGCATCCGGCTTGCGCCGCCAGGTGCCGGTGCCGCTGCATGGCGCATCCACCAGCACACGATCCGCCTTGCCGGCCTGGCGCTTGAGCCACTTGGCTTCCAGGCCACGGCATTCGGCATTATGCACCCCGGCGCGACGCAGCCGCAGCTTGGCGCGTTCCAGCCGCGTGGCGCTGACATCACAGGCGATCAGCCGCCCGGCATTGCGCATTGCCGCGCCGATAGCCAGGGTTTTGCCGCCGGCCCCGGCGCAGAAATCCACCACCAGCTTGGCATCGGCCACATCCACCAGCAAAGCCGCCAGTTGCGACCCTTCATCCTGCGGCTCGATCAGGCCATCGGCATAGGGTTGCGTGTTGTTGACATAAGCCTGGGCGCCAAGCCGCAGGCCATGCGGCGAGAGCGGCGTGGGTTGTGCCCGCTGGCCGCTGGCATTCAGCAGGCCAAGCGCGGCATCGCGCGTGGTCTTGAGCTGGTTGACGCGCAAATCCAGCGGTGCCGGGCGCAGGCTGGCAGCCATTTCCAGATCAAAATCGGCGCCGAACCGCGCACGCAGGCGCGGCTCGATCCAGGCCGGCAGGCTGTAGCGCGCCGTGGCCGGCATGTCCGGATGTTCCAGCGTGTGGCCTTCCAGCGGCTGCAATAAAGCCGTGATCGGCTCAATCTCGCTCTGCTGCAAATTCAGCGCCGCCAGCACACCGGCCAGTTTGGCGCCATTGGACAGGATGCGGTAGGCCGCCACGCGCAAATCCATGCCCGGCGCAATCTTGCCGCCGCTGCTGCGCACCAGCCACCAATCCAGCCGGCCGCGCTGGCGCTGCACATCATCGGCAATCTGCACGATGGCGGCGCGCTCATTGGCATCAAAGCGGCGATGATTGCGCTTCATCCAGACATGCAGCATCCGATCCGCCGGATCGCCGCTCTGCTCGATCACCTGCAACAACTCAATCGCACTGGTTATCACCAGCCGGCTGCTGCCCGGCCGCCGGGTTGGCTGCTCGGGCCGCTCGGCTTGGCCCTGATACTCCGGACGCGGGCGGGAATCCTGGTCGCGACGCGGTGGCCGGGTTTCCTGATC
>DLGP01000140.1 GCA_002482765.1 Alphaproteobacteria bacterium UBA7691 | reverse complement strand
CCGCAGCAGATCGAGGAAGCGCTGTTTTCCGGCGTCACCACCATGATGGGCGGCGGCACCGGCCCGGCTGCCGGCACCAGCGCCACCACCTGCACGCCAGGGCCCTGGCATCTGATGCGCATGTTGCAGGCGGCGGAAGCCTTCCCGATGAATCTGGGCTTTTTCGGCAAGGGCAATGCCTCGCTGCCGCATGCGCTGGAAGAGCAGATTCTGGCCGGTGCCTGCGGCTTGAAGCTGCATGAGGATTGGGGCACCACGCCGGCAGCGATCGATAATTGCCTCACCGTGGCCGAAAAGCATGACGTGCAGGTGGCGATCCACAGCGACACGCTGAATGAAAGCGGCTTTGTGGAAGACACCATCGCCGCCTTCAAGGGCCGCACCATCCATGCCTTCCACACCGAAGGCGCCGGTGGCGGCCATGCGCCGGATATAATCCGCGTTGCCGGCATGGCCAATGTGCTGCCCAGCAGCACCAATCCCACCATGCCCTACACGGTCAATACCGTGGACGAACATCTCGACATGCTGATGGTGTGCCATCATCTCGATCCGCGCATCCCCGAGGATGTCGCCTTTGCCGATAGCCGCATCCGGCGCGAAACCATCGCCGCCGAAGATATCCTGCATGATCTCGGCGCTTTCTCGATGATGTCGTCGGACAGCCAGGCGATGGGCCGGGTGGGCGAGGTGATCATCCGCACCTGGCAGACCGCCGACAAGATGAAGAAGCAGCGCGGCCGGCTGCCTGAGGAAAGTGGCGATAACGATAATTTCCGCGCCCGGCGCTATATCGCCAAATACACCATCAACGTGGCTTTGGCCCAGGGTATCGCGCAGCATGTCGGCTCGGTGGCGGTGGGCAAGCTGGCCGATCTGGTGATCTGGTCGCCGGCGTTTTTCGGCGTCAAGCCCGATATGGTGCTGAAAGCCGGCTCCATCGCGGCGGCGCCGATGGGCGATCCGAATGCCTCGATCCCGACGCCGCAGCCGGTGCATTACCGGCCGATGTTCGCCGCTTTCGGCCGCAATCTGGTGCAATCCAGTGTGCTGTTTGTCTCGGAAGCAGGCTTGCAGAACGATATCGCCGGCAAGTTCGGCCTCAGCCGGCCGCTGCTGGCGGTGAAGGATACCCGCAGCGTGAAGAAGCAGGATATGGTGCTGAACAATTACATGCCGCATATCGAGGTGGATACCGAAACCTATGAAGTGCGCGCCGATGGCCAATTGCTCACTTGCGAGCCGGCCCAGGAACTGGCCATGGCGCAGCGTTATTTCCTGTTTTGAGAAGCATAACAACAGCGTCATGCGCGGACTTGATCCGCGCATCTGGTGACGAGATTGCCGGGTCAAGCCCGGCAATGACGACGGAGTGAGGTTGCGAGTATGGATCGAGCCGCAGAAATCCTGCCCGCCGGGCAATGGCCAGTATCTGAGCGCCGCGACAGTGTGACCCTGCCGCATCACGACCGCTTTCGCCGCCGCATCCGGCTGCGTGGCGATCATGGCCTGGATTTTCTGCTCGACCTGCCGGAAGCGCGCGTGCTGCATCATGGCGAGGGGTTGAAGCTGGCCGGCGGCGGCTATGTCGAGGTGATCGCCGCGCCTGAGCCGCTGGTGGAAATCCTGCCCGGCCCCGGCATCTCGCTGGCGCGGCTGGCCTGGCATCTCGGCAACCGCCATCTGCCGGCGGAAATCCAGGCCGAGCGCATTCTGATCGGCGAGGATCATGTCATCATCGACATGCTGAAGGGCCTGGGGGCCAGTGTGCGCCCGGTGCTGGCGCCGTTCGAACCGGAAGGCGGCGCCTATGGCCAGCATAACCACGATCCGAAGCATCCCTTCGGCCATGGCTCAAAATACCACCAGCATGCCGATGGCAGCTGGCATACGCATGATTGACCATGCTTGACGAAGCCGGGCTTTACCGCCTGCTGGCCTGGCTCAGCCCCAGTTATCCGATTGGCGCCTTCAGCTACAGCCATGGCCTGGAATATGCCATCGAGGCCGGGCTGGTGCGGGATCGTGCCACGCTGATCCTGTGGCTTGAGCATCTGCTGCGCCATGGCGCCGCCTGGGTGGATGCGGTGCTGCTGCGTGAGGCGCATGCGGCCAGTGCCGATGCCGACAAGTTGGATGACCTGGCCGATCTCGCCGCCGCCTGGCGCGGCACCAGCGAGATGGCGCTGGAAAGTGCGCAGCAGGGCGGCTCGTTTCTCACCATCACCCGCGCTGCCTGGCCGCATCCGGGGTTGGAGGAATTTGCCGCGCGGCGCAAAGGCCGGCCGCTGGCGCTGCCCATCGCGCTCGGCCTGGCCGGCGGTTTGCAGCAGCTGCCGGTGGCGCCGCTGATCGCCGGCTATCTGCATGGCTTTGCCGCCAATCTGGTTTCGGCGGCGGTGCGGATCATCCCGCTGGGCCAGACCGATGGCCAGAAGGCGCTGGCGGCCTTGGCCCCGGTGGTGGCCGATCTGCTGCCCAAGGTTTTGGCCCAGCCGCTCGACCGATTGGCCAGCGCCGCGCCCATGCTAGACTGGGCATCGATGAATCACGAAACGCAGTATACGAGGCTGTTCCGATCATGACTGAAATAAAAAACCCCCTGCGTGTCGGCATCGGCGGCCCGGTCGGATCGGGCAAGACGGCTTTGGTCGAGCGGCTCTGCCGCCATCTGCGCGATGATTGGAACATCGCCGTGGTGACGAATGACATCTACACCAAGGAGGATGCCGAATTCCTCACCCGCGCCGGCGCGCTCGATCCGCAGCGCATTGCCGGGGTGGAAACCGGCGGTTGCCCGCATACCGCAATCCGCGAGGATGCCTCGATCAACCTTGCCGCCGTGGCCGACATGCAGCAGCGTTTTCCCGGCCTGGATGTGATCTTTGTGGAAAGCGGCGGCGACAATCTGGCCGCCACCTTCAGCCCGGAACTGGCCGATATCACCATCTATGTCATCGATGTATCGGCCGGCGACAAGATTCCGCGCAAGGGCGGCCCGGGCATCACCCGCTCCGATCTGCTGGTGATCAACAAGATCGACCTGGCCCCGCTGGTCGGCGCCTCGCTGGAGGTGATGGACCGCGATGCGCGCAAGATGCGCGGCGCCAGACCGTTCATTTTCTCCAACCTGAAGGAATTGAAAGGCGTGGACGAGATTGCCAGCTTCATTCTCAAGAGCGGCGGTCTGATCAACTGATCTTGCCGCCTATGGTTTGTTTTTCCGGAGAAACTCCCTCATTGTGTGTGTTGGGCGCATTATGAGGGGGCGTGGTGTCCAAGCCGGTTTTTGAAGATTTATTCACGTTTTCTGGCCGACGGAACCGTAAATCCTATGCTTTGCTGATGCTGGCATTTTTACCGCTGCCGATTCTCACGGTGGTTGTTGCCATGGTTACCAAAACCGATATTGGCAGTATCGTTGCGCTGCTGATCTTGCTGTCATGGGCGTGGTTCGTGGCTGTGGCGACAGTACAGCGTCTGAACGATATTGGTTGGACTGGTTGGCTGGGCTGGGGATTGATCTTTTTGCCCATCGGGCTTTTTCTCGAACTGGCCTTGCTGCTTATACCCGGAGAACTGGGCCCTAACGAAGAGGGGCCTGATCCGTTGGAACGCGCGATCTGAGCATGAAGTAGCTGTCATTGCCGTGATCTGGTGGACGATTGCAGAAGTTGTGCACTTTTAAGCTTTATATGACTCTAGATTTACCCTCATAATGCTACGGTTTATTGCCGATTCTAAGGGGGAATCATGTCCAAGCCGGCTTTTTCCGATCTGTTCGTGGCGTCGGGCCGCCGCAACCGCAAATCCTATGTCCTGTTCAGTCTCGCCTGGTTGATGCTGTACATCGTCGCGATGACGGTGCTTGGCATTGTTGCATTCGGCTCGGCAGGATTGGCGGCGGTACTGATCTGGGTGGCAGCCATCGTGCTTGCCATTCCGGGCTGCTTCGTCGGCGCGCAGCGCTGCCGCGATTTTGGCTGGACCGGCTGGGCCATTTTCATCACGCTGATCCCGGTGGTAGGCATCATCTTCTATATCGCGCTGTTTTTCATTCCCGGCGATGTCGGGGATAACCGATATGGGCCGGACCCGCTGGCGCCAGCGGCCGCCGCGCCTGCGCCGGCCGCCCTGGGCCAGGCTTGAGCAAATTCCTGCTGTTGTAATGGCGCGGCCCGGCGCCGGTTGCTAAATTGGTGCCCTGGAATGAGGGAGAACGCCATGCTGCAACTGCGCCCGGCCTGCGAATGCTGTGGCCGTGATCTGCCGCCTGAAAGCCGGGCGGCGATGATCTGTTCGTTTGAATGCACCTTCTGCGCCGATTGCACCAGCGGCACGCTTGCCGGCCATTGCCCCAATTGCGGCGGCGAATTGCTGCGTCGGCCGATCCGCCCGGCCGAAAAACTGCTGAAATTCCCCGCCATAACAGAGCGTAAAGTGAAGCCGCAGGGTTGCGCGGCGGCAGAGTGAAATGATGAACAAGCAGCATGTGATTGCCCTCGATCAGGGCACGACCTCGACGCGCGCCATTGTGTTTGATGCCGCCGGCAATGTTTGCGGCGTGGCCCAGCGTGAATTTCCGCAGCATTACCCGGCCGATGGCTGGGTGGAGCATGATGTGGAGGATATCTGGCGCGATACCCAGGCGGTGCTGCGCGAGGCGGTGGCCCGTGCCGGCCTGCGCGGCCAGGATATCGCCGCCATCGGCATCACCAACCAGCGCGAAACCACTGTGGTGTGGGAACGTGCCAGCGGCCAGCCGATCCATCGCGCCATCGTGTGGCAGGATCGCCGCACCGCCGATCTGTGCAAATCCCTGCGCGATGCCGGCGCCACCGATCTGGTGCAGCGCAAGACCGGCCTGCTGATTGATAGTTACTTCTCCGCCACCAAGATCGCCTGGCTGCTCGATCATGTGCCGGGCGCCCGGGCGCGGGCTGAGCGCGGCGAACTCTGCTTCGGCACCATCGATTGTTTCCTGCTCTGGCGCCTCAGCGGCGGCACCGCCTTTGCCACCGATGCCACCAATGCCTCGCGCAGCATGCTGTTCGATATCACGCGCCAGGATTGGGATGATGAGCTCTGCGCATTGTTCCGGGTGCCGCGCGCCATGCTACCGGCGGTGCGTGACTGCTCGGGCGAATTCGGCGCCACCCAGCCCGATCTGCTCGGCGCTGCGATCCCGATCACCGGCATTGCCGGCGACCAGCAGGCGGCGGCTTTCGGCCAGGCCTGCTTTGCGCCCGGCATGATGAAAAGCACTTATGGCACCGGCTGTTTTGCCCTGGTCAATATCGGCGATAAGCCAGTGCTGTCGCAACACCGCCTGCTCACCACCATGGCCTATCGGCTCAATGGCAAGCCGACTTATGCCCTGGAAGGCTCGATCTTTGTTGCCGGCGCCGGGGTGAAATGGCTGCGCGACAAGCTTGGCATCGTCAAGGATGCGGCCGAAACCGCAGCGCTTGCCGCCAGCGTGCCGGATGGCCATGGTGTTTATGTGGTGCCGGCCTTTGTCGGCCTTGGTGCGCCCTATTGGGATGCCAATGCGCGCGGCGCCATTCTCGGCTTGACCCTGGATTCATCCGCCGCCCATATCGCCCGCGCCATGCTCGAAGCCGTGGCCTATCAGACCCGTGATCTGGTCAGTGCCATGGCAGCGGATGGCGCCGCCACGCCGACGGCTTTGCGGGTGGATGGCGGCATGGTGGCGAATGACTGGCTCTGCCAGTTTCTGGCCGACATGCTGGGCGTGGCGGTGGAACGTCCGCGCGTGATCGAAACCACCGCGCTGGGCGCGGCCTATCTCGCCGGCCTGGCCACCGGGGTTTACGCCGGGCTTGATGCCGTGGCCTATGCTTGGCAATGCGAGCGCCGTTTCGAGCCACGCATGGGTGCTGAACAACGCCAGCAGCTTTATGGCGGCTGGCAGGCGGCAGTGAAGCGGGTGCTGAGCGGGCAGGGGTAGAAGAGCTACCACCCGCCGCGTTCGAGCCACAGGTCGAGCATCGGCAGGGTTTCATTGCCCCAGAACGGCTCATTATCGGCCAGCACAAAGGGCGAGCCGAACACGCCGCGTTGCAGCGAGGTTTCCACCGCGTCGCGCAGGCCCTGGGCCACACGCGGATCGGCCAGGGCGTCGCGGATGGCATCGGCCGCGATGCCGAGCGGCGCCAGCACCGCCACCAGTTCGTCGGTCTGGCCCATATCGCGGCCCTCGGCCCAATAGGCATGATAGATCGCCTGGGCGGCGCGTTTGGCTAGGCCCTGTATGGGGTCGGCATCCTGGGCCAGCAGCCAGTAGTAAAGCCGCGCCGGCGGCAGCGGATTCATGAACGGATCGCGCGGCTGGCGCTGCATGGTTATGCCATGCAGGCGGCTATAACGCGCCACGCTGCGCTCAATATACGGCCCCTTCAGCGGCGTATCGAGCAACGGCTTCAGGCCCATCACTTTCAGCACGCTGATGCCCAGCAGCATCGGGTGCCAGAGCACGCGGCGATCATGTTTTGCCGCCAGCGCTTCAATACGCAGCGAAGCGAAATAGCCAAATGGCGAGATGAAATCGAAATAGAAATCCAGCGGCGCCTGCGACACGCAATATCAGCCTTTCGCTTTGTGGTGGCTATGCCAATGCTGCGCGATATCCTGGCGCCGGCAGATCCACACCTTGTCCTTGCCCTGAATGTAATCCAGGAAACGCGCCAGTGCCTGGGCGCGGCCGGGCCGCCCGGCCAGCCGGCAATGCAGCCCCACCGACATCATCTTCGGGCTGCCGCGCTGGCCTTCGTCATATAGGCAGTCGAAGGCATCCTTCAGGTAGTCGTAGAAATCCTGCCCGGTGCCGAAGCCGTTCAGGGTGCCGAATTTCATGTCGTTATTGTCAAACGTGTAGGGGATCACCAGATGCGCCGGCCGCTTCGGCAGCGGCTGCACCCAATAGGGCAGGTCGTCGTCATAGGCATCCGAATCATAGAGGAAGCCGCCCTCCTCGATCACCAGCCGGCGCGTGTTGCTGGAAAGCCTGCCGGTATACCAGCCCACAGGCCGCTGGCCGCAAGCCTGCTCGATGGCGGCAATGGCCAGTTTCATATGGGCGCGTTCGGTGGCCAGCGGCACGCGGCTGTAATCATACCAGCGCCAGCCATGCGAGGCGATTTCGTGGCCCTGCTCCGCCATGGCGCGGGCCGCTTCGGGATAACGCGCCACCGCCATGCCCACGGCATAGGAGGTGAAGGTCAGCCGCCGATCCTGAAACAGCCGCATCAGGCGCCAGAAACCCGCCCGCGCACCGTAATCGTAAACCGATTCCACCTGCTCGTCGCGCATGCGCTGGCGCGGCACGCCGCCCTGCACTTCATGCAGGTACACTTCGGCTTCCTTGTCGCCATGCAGGATGCTGCGCTCGCCGCCTTCCTCGTAATTCACCACAAACGACACCGCCACATTGGCCTGGCCGGGCCAGCGCGGATCGGGCGGATGCGCGCCATAGCCGCGCAGGTCGCGCGGGTAGGGTTTTGGCCCTAAAGCCGCCTTGACGATATCCTTACCCGGTCGTTTTGCCATGGCTCAGCTCATCAGCTCGGCCAGGGTGCGCGCCACCACTTCGGTGGCCTTGTAGAGATCACTCAGCACCAGCTTTTCATCGGCGCGATGGCCATTGGCTTCCAGCAGGTTGCGCGGCCCGGCGCCATACAGCACGGTCTTGATCCCGGCGGCCGAGTAATGCCGCGCATCGGTATAGAGCGGGATGCCTTCGGTGCTGACCGGCTTGCCCATCACGTCGCTGGCCTGCCGGCACAGGATTTCGATCAGCTTTTCCACCCCCGGCACGGCGCCAAAGGGCCGCGCCAGCATGATGCGGCGGGTTTCCACGCTGATGCCGGGCAGGCCAGCTGCCGCCATGGCGATCACCTCGCGCAAGGTGGCTTCCACCTGCTCCGGCACTTCCTCGGGGATCATGCGGCGGTCAAGCCGGAAACTCACCTTGTCGGGCACCACATTGGTGTTGATACCGCCTTTGATCAGGCCCACCACCAGGCTGGGTGAAACAATGCCCGGCACGCTGGATTTCTGTGCGCCCAGGCCATTGCGATAGGCATAGAGCGCGGTGAGAATTTTATTCGCTGCTTCCAGCGCATCATGCCCGGTATCCGGCCGCGCCGCATGGGCCGAAAGGCCGTTCACCGTCACTTCCAGATGCAGGCAGCCGTTATGCGCCGTGGTCACGGCATAGGAAAAGCCGGCCGAGAAGGCGTAATCCGGCTGGCTCAGGCCGGTTTCCAGAATCCATTGTGGCCCGATGGCGCCGCCGGCTTCCTCGTCATAGGTCAGGTGCAGCTCGATGCTGCCGCGCAGTTTGGCACCACTTGCTTTCAGCGCCAGCAGCGCGAAGGCATAGGTGACAAAATCCGATTTCGACACCGCCACGCCCCGGCCATACATCACGCCATCGCGCACCACGGCGGCATAGGGATCAACGCTCCAGCCTTCGCCGGGCGCCACCACATCGCCATGGGCATTCAGCGCCACCACCGGGCCATCGTCCGAGAATTTCTGCCGCACGATCAGATTGGTGCAGGAGATCATGCCATTCGCCGCCACCAGGTCGGCCGGCACCGGATGGCGTTCCACCGTCAGGCCCAGGCCTTCCAGCAATTCGGCGGCGCGCATGGCATGCGGTGCGCAATCGCCGGGCGGATTGTCGGATGGTTGCTTCACCAGTTCCGCCAGCATGGTCTGCATCGCCGCCTGCTGGCCGGCCAGATAATCGTGAAGCGCCGAAAGGGTGGTGGCGTCGAGGCTCATGCGCGCAGGCCCATTGCTTAGGTTCCGGGAAAATGTTCGATGAAGTGATACAGCGCCCGCGTGGCCAGTTCCACATCCTCGGGCAACACGGCTTCCAGCGGATTATGGCTGATGCCCTTGGTGCAGCGCATGAAGATCATGCCCACCGGGCAGAGCGGCGCCACCGTCATGGCATCATGGCCGGCGCCGGAAGGCAGCCGCATGGTCGGCACACCCTGGGCCAGGATGGCGGCTTCCACCTGATCCATCAGGGCTGCGTCGCAGGGCGTGGCCTTGCTATCATACAGCGCCGTGATCGTGGCCTGCACATTGCGGCGGGCGGCAATCAGCGGAATTTCGGCCAGCACGGCATCGGCGGCCACATCGCGCACCGCATCCTCGGCGGCGCGGATATCGATGGAAAAGCGCGCCGCGCCGGGGATCACGTTCACGGCGCCGGGAAAAGCTTCCATCTGGCCCACGGTGCCAACCAATGTCGGCGTGCCGGTGCAGCGCTTTTCGATGAACAGGGCCACCTCGGCGGCGGCAAGCAAGGCATCCTGGCGGCCACCCATCGGCACCGTGCCGGCATGGCCGGCCAAGCCCTTCATGTCGACGCGATAGCGCCGCGCGCCGGAAATCGCCGTCACCACGCCCAAGGCCAGGCCGTTACGTTCCAGCACCGGCCCCTGCTCGATATGCAATTCCATGAAGGCGGCGATCTCGCCGGCTTTGCGGGCGATGGCCGGGATCCGTGTTTCATCCAGGCCAAAACCGGCCAGGGCTTCACGATAGCTGACGCCGTTGCGATACTTGGCCTCGAATAATTCCGCCGTGAATGTACCGGCCACGGCGCGGCTGCCGGTCATCGCCACGCCGAAGCGGGTGCCTTCCTCGTTGGAAAAGCCGATCACCTCGATGCCGAAGGGCAGGCGCTTCTGCTGTTTGTGCAATTCGGCCACGCAGGCAATCGCCGCCACCACGCCCAGCATGCCGTCATACTTGCCGGCATTACGCACCGTATCCAGATGCGAGCCGAGCATCAGGCGCGGCCGCGCCGGGTCGCTGCCGGCATAAAGCCCCACCACATTGCCGGCGGCATCTTCATGCGCCACCATGCCGGCCTGGTGCATCCAGTCCAGCACCAGGCTGTTGGCCTGCTTGTGCTCGGGCGAGAAGGTGGTGCGGGTCAGGTTTTCTGGGTTTTCGCTGATGCGGCCCAGTTCATCCAGGCGAGCCATCATTTCGGGCGCAAAACGGGGGGCGGCAGCAGACATATCGGCCTCGCTGAGGGGTTTTTGCAACTATACAGGCCGCACCGGCCCTGGCAAAGCCGCCGCGCATGCGGTAGCAAAAAAGCCGGAGGTAACCTGTGCCATGATGCTTCTGCCATGATCGATGCCGATGCCTTCCTGCGCGCCCTGTTTGATGCGGCGCTGGCGGCCGCCGATCCGGCGCGTTGCCTGGCGCCTTTCCTGCCGGCGCCGCCAAAAAACGGCCGCACCGTGGTGGTGGGCGGTGGCAAGGCGGCGGCCACCATGGCGCGTGCTGTGGAACAGGCCTGGCCGGTTGACGCGCCGCTTTCAGGCCTGGTGGTGACACGCTACGACCATGCCGTGCCGTGTCGCCGCATTGAGGTGGTGGAAGCCTCGCATCCGGTGCCGGACGCAGCCGGCATGGCGGGCGCGGCGCGCATGCTGGACCTGGTGCGCGGCCTGGGGCCGGATGATCTGGTGCTATGTCTGATTTCCGGCGGCGGCTCGGCCCTGCTGGCCCTGCCTGCCGAGGGCCTGACCCTGGCCGACAAGCAGGCGGTGAACCAGGCTTTGCTGCGCTCGGGCGCCAATATCGCAGAAATGAATTGTGTGCGGAAACATCTTTCCGCCATCAAGGGTGGCCGCCTGGCCCTGGCTGCCGCGCCGGCCCAGGTGGTGGCCTTGCTGATTTCCGATGTGCCGGGCGACGATCCGGCGGTGATCGCTTCCGGCCCCACTGTGGCCGATCCCACCAGCTTTGCCGATGCCCGCGCCGTGCTGGCGAAATACCGCATCACGCCGCCGCCCGCCGTGGCGGCGCATCTGGCCCAGGGGGCAGAGGAAACCGCCAAGCCCGGCGATGCCCGGCTGGCGGAGGTGCGTAATGTGATGGTGGCAACGCCGCAGATGGCGTTGCAGGCAGCGGCGCAGCGGGCGCTGGAATGGGGTGTGCAGCCGCTGATCCTGGGCGATGCCATCGAGGGCGAGGCGCGTGAGGTGGCGATGGTGATGGCCGGCATCGCGCGCCAGGTGCGGCGCCATGGCCAGCCGCTGGCGACGCCCTGTGTGCTGCTTTCGGGCGGCGAAACCACGGTGACGGTGCGCGGCCAGGGGCGCGGCGGGCGCAATG
>DLGP01000027.1 GCA_002482765.1 Alphaproteobacteria bacterium UBA7691 | reverse complement strand
TATATTATCATCTTGAATTGAAAGATCATAGTGGGGCCAGCAGCAAGGAGCCCCGATCATGACCCAACCCGCCCAGCCCATCCGACTGCATGGCTTTCAGCTTTCGGGCCACAGCCATCGCGTCGAACTGTTTCTCAACCTGCTTGGCCTGCCCTATCAGTTCATTGCCGTGAACCTAGCCGGCGGTGAACATTTGCAGCCGGAATTCCTGTCCCTGAATCCGTTTGGCCAAGTGCCCGTGATCGAGGATGGCGCTGTGGTCCTGGCCGATAGCAACGCGATCCTGGTTTATCTGGCGCAGGTCTACGATCCGGCGCGGCGTTGGCTGCCCACCGACCCGCTGCGCCAGGCGCAGATTCAGCGCTGGCTTTCGGTGGCGGCTGGTGACTTGGCTTTTGGGCCGGCCCTGGCTCGTATCATCCGCCTGTTCAAGCGGCCAGCCGATATAGTCCAGGCTCAGGCGGTTGCGCACCGCCTGCTGCAAAGACTGGAGGCGCAGCTTGGCGCCAATGAATGGCTGGTGGGCGATACGGCAAGCATCGCCGATCTGGCGCTCTACAGCTATACGGCGCGGGCGCCGGAAGGTGATGTAACGCTGGATGACTTTCCTGCCATTCGCACCTGGCTTAACCGGGTGGAGGCATTGCCCCGTTTCCACCCTATGCCGCGCGCCACAAGCTAGCGGGGATGATCATGGAAAATCTGACAGTCTACCATGCCGGCGAAATAGCCATGCAGGAACGCGCCGGTGTGCGCCTTCAGGCCGAACGTGGCCAGCGTATGATCCGCGATTTCATGCCTGATCAGCATCGCGAATTTTTCGCCATGCTGCCCTTCCTGCTGGTAGGGCATGTTGATGCTGCGGGCCAGCCCTGGGCCAGCATGCTGGTGGGCGAACCGGGCTTCGCTACATCGCCAGATCCCCGGCATCTGTGCATCGCGCCGCTGCCATTGCCGCACCACCCGCACCCGGCCGTGGGGGATGTGCTGGGCTTGCTGGGTATTCAGCCGGAAACCCGGCGTCGCAACCGCATGAATGGCCGCGTCGTGGTCGTGGCTGACGATGGCAGCTTTACCGTGCAGGTGCAGCAGAGTTTCGGCAATTGCCCGCAATACATCCAGCCGCGCCAGGCCAGGCCGGTGATCCGACCCGCATTGCCGCAGCGCGCTGAAGGCTCGATTCTATCGGCTGAAGCGGCTGCATTGATCGAACGCTCGGATACATTCTTTATTGCCAGTGCGGCAATGGGAGCAGCATCAGGGGCGGGGGGCGATCCAAGCCAGGGCGTCGATGTGTCGCATCGCGGTGGACTGCCAGGTTTTGTGCTGCGCCAGGATGATGCGTTGCTGATTCCGGATTACGCCGGCAACAATCTGTTCAACACCTATGGCAACCTGTTGCTGGAGCCACGCGCCGGCCTGTTGTTTTTTGATCCGATCAGCGGCGACATGCTACAATTGCATGGCTTGGCCGAGATTCTTTGGGATGGGCCGATCGTGGAGCGTTTGCCGCAGGCGCGTCGCGCAATGCGGTTTCGCATCACCGGCGGCCTGTGGCTGCCGGCGGCGATACCGTTGCAATTCGGCCCGCCGGTTACATAGACTGGCCCCCCAAACAGGAGTGAACCATGGCTGCCTATATTCTCGCCTTTGTCGATGTCACCGACGCGGAAACCTACGAGCGCTACAAGCAACTGGCGCCGCCGGCGATAGCGGCGGGTGGCGGGCGCTATCTGGTGCGCGGCGGTGCTGTGGAAGTGCTGGAAGGCAGCCATGACGGCCGCCGTGTGGTGGTGCTGGAATTCCCCGATATCGCCGCCGCCAAGGCTTTTTATGATGGCGAAGCCTATCGCGAAGCGCGCGCCGTGCGGGCTACGGCTTCCAAAGCCACATTGCTGCTGGTGACGGGAATTTAGGTCGAATCACCTGGATCGACGGCTTTGGTGGCGTCGCGGAACCATTGCGGCTTGTCGGTGGTCCAGGTCTCGCCCCAGAGATGGCCGCCGCCGCTCAACTCCATCGTCTCGCCGGTGATGAAGCCGCCGGCCGGGCCGCCGATGAACAAGGCCGCTTCGGCCACCTGCCAGGGGCTGCCGGCAATGCGCATCGGATTCACGTTTTCATAGCGTTTGCGCACATGCGGCTGGTAGACCTGCCAGCCTTCCGAGCGGATCGTACCTGGCGCGATGCAATTGACCCGGATGCCGAGCGGCGCCCATTCCACTGCCACCGCCTCGGAAAATGCCTTCACCCCGGCCCGGGCAGCGCAGGTATGCGCCACATTATGCAGGCCGCGCGGCGAGACCACGATGGTGACAATGCTGCCGCCGCGCCCGGCATCGCGCCAGCGCCGCGCCGCTGCCTGCATGGCGTTGAATGTGCCGGTCAGGTTGGTGTCGATCACCGCGCGCCAGCCTTTTTCAGTGTAATCAATCGCCGGCTGCGGAAATTGCCCACCGGCTGAATTCACCAGCAGATCAGGCGGCCCGCCCCAGCTTTGCGCCACGGTGTCAAACATCGCTTCTACGCTGTCGCGCTGGCGGATATCCACCGTCACGGCCAAGCAATCCAGGCCCTGCTGCCGCATCGCCTCGGCCACCGGCGTCAACCGTTCCAGGCGGCGGCCGGCAATGGCAACGCGGGCGCCAAGCCGTGCCGCCAGCCAGGCGGTGGCGCGGCCGATGCCGCCGCCGCCGCCGGTTACCAGCAGACTACGGCCGGCCAGGCTGCCGGCGGCAAGATTGGTCGGATGCGCCGCCAGGTCGGCATCCGAGAGGGCGAGGGGGGCTTCGTCGCTCATCTCAGCTCTTGAGGATTTCGCCGGCGATGATCAGCTTGCGCACCTCGGTGGTGCCGGCGCCGATCTCCAGCAGCTTGGTGGCGCGGAACAGCCGGTTCACTTCGGCTTCCCAGATATAGCCGCTGCCGCCATGAATCTGCACTGCATGATCCAGCACACGATTCATGGTATCGGCGGCATACATCACTGAAGCCGCAGTGAGCGCATGGATCGAGCCACGGCCGCCGCCGCCCACTTCCAGTTCATTCGCTTCCATCAGCACGCGATAGGTGAAGCTGCGCATGGTTTCCACCAGCACATACATTTCCGCCACGCGGCTCTGGATCATCTGGAAGCTTGCAATCGGCTTGCCGAATTGTTGGCGCGTGCGGGCATACTCGATGCTCAATTCCAGCGCGCGCTCGCTGATGCCGAGACAGATCGGCGCGATCATGGCGCGCTCCAGGTCCAACCCGCTCATCACCACGCCAACGCCGCGATTCTCGCCGCCAACCAGATTTTCGGCCGGCACGCGGCATTCGTCAAAAACCAGTTCGGCAGTCTGGCTGCCGCGGAAGCCCATCTTCACCAGCTTCTGCGCCACGCGAAAGCCCCGGTAATCCTTCTCGACGATGAAAGCCGAAATGCCATGCGCGCCGGCGCCTGGATTGGTTTTGGCATAGACCAGCAGTACATCGGCCACCGGGCCGTTGGTGATGTATATCTTGCCACCATTCAGCACATATTCATCACCCTCGCGCCGCGCCGTGGTGCGCATCGAGCCGAGCGCATCCGAGCCGGCGCCGGGTTCGGTCAGGCCCAGGGCGCCGGTCAGCGAGCCATCGCACAGGCCCGGCAGGTATTTGCGCCGCTGCGCATCATTGGCATTGCGGTAGATGTTGTTGAGGCAGAGATTTTCATGCGCCACCCAGCTCAGCGCCAGGGCATGATTCCAGCGCGAGAAGGCTTGCAGGATCAGGCCGCTGGTCATCAGGTCGGCGCCAACCCCGCCGTAATCCGGGTCTACTGTAATGCCGAAATAACCCGCCTTGCCCAATTTGGCAAAGGCATCGGCCGGCCACCATTCCTCGTTATCCATGCGCGCGCTGAGCGGATATAATTCTGCCTTGGCATAGCGGTCGGCGGCATCCAGCACGGCATTCTGATCCGGGCTGAGGCTGAATTGCGCACTATTATTGGCGGCGGTGTTCGACATTCCCGGCTTCCCTATTTCTTGATGAATTGAATTCATTAAATGCCCAGGCAGAATTTCTGTCAATGCCATGCCACCAAGCATAGGGTGGTGAAACCGCTGATGAACCCGGTTCGCATAAGCGATTGACGCTCAGTGTTATGCCGGGCTAGATCATGGCATGACCAAGACCGCCACCCGCAAACGCGCCAGCCGCCTGCCGCGAGAAAAACGCGAAGCCGATATTCTGGCGGCGGCCCGCGCCGTGTTTCGCCTGCGCGGCTACGAGAATGCCTCGATCTCGGAAATCGCCGAGCGGGCCGGCGTGGTGGAAGGCTCGATCTACCGCTATTTCGAGAGCAAGCGCGCGCTCCTCGTGCGGGTGATCGAGGATTGGTATAGCGGCATGATCGAGGAGGATAGCCATCTGCTGCCCAGTGTCAGCGGCATCCGCAACCGGCTGCGCTACATCATCTGGCATCACCTCAAGGCATTGCATGACGAACCCGGGCTTTCCAGTCTGGTGTTTCTCAAATTCCGCCCGGACCCGAATTATCGCAAAACCACGATCTATGCGCTGAACCGGCGCTACACCGCGCGTGCCACGGCGGTGATTCGCGATGCGGTGGCGGCTGGAGAATTCCGCAGCGATGTATCGCCCGGCCTGGTGCGCGACCTGATCTATGGCTGTGTTGAACACCATACCTGGGCGTTTCTGCGCGGCGAGGCTGATTTTGATATCGAGGCCGTGGCCGATAGCATCACGGATGTGGTTTATCGTGGTCTGGCGGCCCCGGAACAACCGGCCCAGCCGCTGGATGCTGCCTTGCAGCGGCTGGATGCGGCGGTGAGCCAGCTCAACAAGCTATCCCTTGCTGCGCCGGCTGAGGAAGGCCTGCAAAACATCGAGCGTGGCCGGCGACGCCGCTAGACGCGACACCTGATCGGCTTCCGCATCAAGCTGCTGCTGCAAGCTGGCATCCGGGCTTTTCGCCAGCAGGCGCTTCACCGCTGCCATGGTGCCTGCGGGCATGCTGGCCAGGGTTTGCACAACCTGCTCCACGTTATCGGCAAAGGCCGCGTCGTCATAAACCCGGGTGATCAGGCCCCAATCCAGCGCGGTTTCGGCATCCAGGACCGGGTTGAGCGCGATGATCTCAAAGGCGCGGCGCATGCCCACCAGGCGCGGCAAATTGTAGCTCAGGCCGCCATCGGGCGAGAGGCCGGATTTGGTATAGGCGCTGGCAAAACGCGCCGAGCGTTTCGCCAGCACAATATCAGCAGTCAGCGCCAGGCTGAAGCCGCCGCCGGCTGCCATGCCGTTTACCGCGGCCACCAGCGGCGCCGCGCCATGATGCAGCCGGGTGATGCCGAGATGGAACAAGCTGGCCATTTCCAGCACATGGCTGCGCAGATGGTCGCGATTGGCGATGAAGTCGTCGATATCGCCGCCGACGCTGAAGAAATCCCCTTCCGCTGCCAGCAGGATACATTTCAGCCCGTCATCTGCGGCGCAGGCCATGGCGGCTTCGGCAAAAGCCTTGCACCAGGCCAGGTCCACCGCATTGCGGCGGCCCGGATTGGCCAGAATGATCCGGGCCACACCATCCTTGCGGCTGAAATCGATACGTTTCTCTGTCATGCCGTTTTCCTCCCTCACAGGCGCAGCACACCATAACCCGGTTCGCCAAATGGCGCATTCAAGGCGGCGGCGATGCCGATGCCCAGCGCATTGCGCGTATCCACCGGATCAAGCAGGCCATCGTCCCATAATTCCGAGGTGGAATGATAGGCGGATAGCTGCTGCTGATAGGCTTGCAGCGTTTCATCGCGCACCCGGGCCAGGTCTTCCGGGCCATAGGCGATGCCGTCACGTTCAAGCTGGCGCAGCTTCACTTCGGCCAGGGTATTGGCCGCCTGCTCACCACCCATCACGCCGATCTGGTGGTTGGGCCAGGAAAACAGGAAACGGGAATCAAACGCGCGGCCACACATGCCGTAATTGCCGGCGCCAAAGGAAGCATGGCACATCACGGTGAATTTCGGCACATGGCTGCAAGCCTGTGCCATGATCATCTTGGCACCATCCTTGGTGATGCCGGCGGCTTCGTAGGTTTGCCCCACCATGTAGCCGGTGATGTTCTGCAAAAACAGCATCGGCGTGTTGTTCTGATTGCACAATTCAATGAAATGCGCGCCTTTCAGCGTGCTGTCATTAAACAGCACGCCGTTATTGGCCAGGATGCCGATGCGGTGGCCCCAGATGCTGGCATAGCCACAAACCAGTGTGGGGCCATAGGCTGGCTGGTATTCATGGAAACGGCTGCCATCCACCAGGCGGGCAATCACCTCGCGCATGTCGAAGCTTTTTTTGATGCTGTCGGGCAGGATGCCATACAGTTCGTCCGGGTCGTAGAGCGGCGCGTCGGCGCTGTTCATGGCGATGCGGGTCTTCTGTGTCGGCGCCCATTGCGCCACGATCTCACGGCCGATGCGGATGGCATCCAGTTCACTATTGGCCGGATAGTCGCAGGTGCCGGAAGTGCGGGTATGCAGGTCGGCGCCGCCCAGGTCATCGGCAGAAACGATGGCGCCGGTGGCGGCCTTCACCAAGGGCGGCCCGGCCAGGAAAACCGCGCCGGTGCCGCGCACGATCACATTATAGTCGCTCAGGGCCGGGATATAGGCACCGCCTGCCGTGCAATGGCCAAACACCAGCGCCAGCTGCTTGATGCCGCGTTTGCTGAGCAGCGACTGATTGCGGAAGATGCGGCCCGCCATATGCTTGTCGGGAAAGACATCGGATTGCATTTGCAGGAAGCCGCCGGCGGAATCGCAGAGATGCACCACCGGCAGATGGTTTTCCAAGGCGATTTCCAGGCAACGCACAATCTTCTTGATGGTGAGCGGAAACCAGGCGCCGCCTTTCACCGTGGAATCATCGGCATGGATCATCACCTCGCGGCCGGCGACGATGCCGATGCCGGTGATGCAGGAAGCGCCCGGCGAAGCGCCGTCATAAGCCATGTTGCCGGCCAGGGTGGAAAGTTCCAGGAAGGGTGTGCCGGGATCAAGCAGCTTTTCCAGCCGCTGGCGCGGCAGCAGCTTGCCATGCCCGGCCAGGCGTTGCAGGTCGCGTAGCGGCCTTTCATGGCGCGCGATGCGCTGGTTCTCGTGCAAGCTCAGTGCTAGCGCCTTATTGGCGGCATAGCGCAGGCGGAATTCCTCATCGCTGCTGCGAATCGCGGATTTCAGAACGCTCATGCTGCATCTCCGAAGCTGATCAGCACCGCGCCACGATCAAAAGTGGCATTCTCGGTCACATGCAGTTTGGCAATGCGGCCGGCGCGTGGCGCCAGGATGCTCATTTGCAGTTTCATGCTTTCGATCACCAGCAGCTTGTCGCCCTCGGCCACATCCTGGCCCGGGGCGGCATGCAGGCTGATCACGGTGCCGGGCATGTCGGCCAGGATTTCATTCGCAGCCGCGCCGGCCTGGGCCGCGTCTCCGGCCTCGCTCTGGCGGCGCAGATGGATGTTGCGGCCGGCGATACGCAGGTAGATATCGTCGCCCACCACCAGGCGCCAGCCCTGAACGCTTTGGCCATTCACCAGCAAGGTGAAGGCGCCGCCAGTGCCGGGCTGCTCGCTGACATTAAAGGCGCTGCCATCCAGCGCCAAGCGCAAGTCAGGCCGCCGCGCCAGCACATTCAGTTCGCAGCTCTGACCGTTCAGATCAAAACGATACGCCATGCTCAATTCCTCCAGGCGCCGATGCTGGCGAAAGGCTCGGGCACATCCAGCAGGCTTTGCCGGATATCAACAAGGCCCAAAGCGGCGGCGGCCAGGGCGGCTTGCTGTGTGCTTGTTGGCAAGGGCGGTGCGGCCAGGCTCTCGGCCTGTTCGGCCAGGAAGCCGGTATGCAGCCGCCCGGCGCGGAATTCGGCATGCGCCATGATACGCGCCAGATAATCCCCGTTATGATTCACACCCAGCAGCGCCAGCTGCTCCAGCCCGGCTTGCAGGCGGCTGGCAGCTTCATCGCGATTGGCGCCATGGGCAATCAGTTTGGCCAGCATGGAATCAAAGGCCGGTGTCACTGCCTGGCCGGCCAGGATGCCGCCATCCCAGCGCAGGCCGTCGCCCTGCGGAATATGCAACAGGCCGATGCGGCCGGTGGCGGGGCGGAAGTCGCGTTCCGGCTCCTCGGCGCAAAGCCGCACTTCGATGGCATGGCCGTGGCGCCGCAAATCGCCTTGTGCGCAGGGCAGGGCCAAGCCGGCGGCGATGCGTAATTGCTGCTCAACAAGGTCAACGCCATAGACCAGTTCGGTTACCGGATGCTCCACTTGCAGCCGGGTATTCATCTCCAGGAAATAGAAGGCGCCATCCTTGCCGAGAATGAATTCCACCGTGCCGGCATTGCGATACTTGGCCGCGCCGGCCAGCTTCACGGCGGCGTTGCAAATCGCATCGCGCAAAGCCTCGGGCAGATTAGGTGCCGGGGCTTCCTCCACGATCTTCTGATAGCGGCGCTGCAATGAACATTCGCGCTCGCCGAAATGCAGCACATTGCCCTGGCCATCCCCCAGCACCTGCACTTCGATATGGCGCGGCATTTCCACCAGCTTTTCGGCATAGACACGGCCATCGCCGAAATAGCGCTTGGCTTCACCGGCTGCCATAGCTGCCGCTTCGGCCAGTTCATCCGGGCCGCGCACAATTTTCATGCCTTTGCCGCCGCCGCCGGCGGAAGCCTTGATCAGCAACGGAAAGCCAACGCTGACGGCCTGCGCTGCAATGGCCGCGGCATCACCACTCAGATCGATACTGGGCGCCACCGGCACGCCCTGGGCGCGGGCATAGTCGCGTGAGCGGATTTTGTCGCCCATCAGATGCATGCTGGCCGGATCAGGGCCAATGAAAACCAGCCCGGCATCAGCAACAGCCTGGGCGAAGCCGGCATTTTCAGAGAGGAAGCCATAGCCAGGATGAATCGCTGCCGCCTGCTGCGCCTTGGCGGCGGCAATGATCTGCGCCCCATCCAGATAGGCGGCAGTTGGCACAGCGCCGAGCAGTTCCACAGCGGCATCAGCCATGGCTACATGCGGCGCCTTGCGATCTTCAAAATGATACACCGCCACGGCGCGGATACCGAGGCGTTGCAGGCTGCGGATCACCCGGCAGGCAATCTCGCCGCGATTGGCCACCAATACGGCAGGAAACAGGCTCATGCACAAAGCCCTCCGTAATGAATTCGGTTCATTAATTTGGCGTGGAGCGGGTGGAATGGCATGGTGGCTCCGGTTGTCATGCGGCGATCAGGCGAGCCAGCGCTTGCGGCGGCGATAATGTTTCACAGCGTGGTAATCCACCTTGGCCACGCCACCCAGATAGGCATCCTGCACATCGGGATTGGCGCGCAGCACCTCGGCAGTGCCGTTCATCACCACGCGGCCATTCTCGATCAGATAGGCGGTATGCGCCACGTCAAGCGCGGCAGCGGCATTCTGCTCCACCAGCAGCACGGCCACCTTCTGCTCGGTGTTGATGCGGCGGATGATGTCAAAGATTTCATCCACCAGATAAGGCGCCAGGCCCAGGCTCGGCTCGTCAAGCATGATCAGTTTCGGCTCGGTCATCAGCGCGCGGGCAATTGCCAGCATCTGCTGTTCGCCGCCGGAAAGGTAGCCCGCCTTGGCCTTGGCGCGGTCGCGCAGGCGCGGGAACAGGTCAAACATGCGCTCCATCAGGTCGCGCACCCGGGCGCGGTCGTTATGCATGGAGGTGGCGGCGATCAGGTTTTCCGCCGGGGTCAGGTGGCCGAAGACGCGGCGGCCTTCCAGGCAATGCACTATGCCCTTGCGCACCCGTTCGGGCGCATCGATCTTGAGAATATCCTCGCCGTTGAAGGTGACATCGCCGCGCGTCACGGCGCCGCGTTCCGGTTTCAGCAGGCCGCTGACGGTTTTCAGCACCGTGCTTTTGCCAGCGCCATTGGCGCCCAGCAGCGCCACCAGGCCACCTTCCGGCACGTCGATGGAAATGCCCTTCACGGCCAGGAATACCTGATCGTAAACCACTTCAACATTGTTCAGGGCCAGCAGCGACATGGCATCCATCTATCCGGGCAATGAAAAGAAAGGGCGCGGCAGCAAGGCTGCCGCCGCGCCCGGCTGGTTTACTTGCCGCTCTTGGCGAATTCGGAGGAATACTTCTTGATCTCCGCCCACACCACATCCTGATTGGCCGAGAACCAGTCGGTCTTGGCCTGGAAGCCCTTGCCATCCCATTGCGAGATGCGGCCCATGCCGCCGCCCTGGTGATCGGCATTGGTCACGGTGGTGGAGGGCATCATGCCATCCGCCGTGAAGCCCTTGATCGCTTGCAGGCCGGCATTAAGCCAGGGGCCGGAAACCGGGCCGTTCGGCGCGATTTCAAACGCCTTGCGCACGCCTTCCAGGATGGTGGCGATGATCATCACGCCGTAATTGTAGTAGACCGTGCCCACCTTGTTTTCCGGCCCGGCGCCTTTGCCGGCAGCCACCACGTTCTTGAGGATGTCCTGGATCGGCTTCGGTTCGCGGCCGAGCACGCAGGGATCAACCTTCATCACGCCCTTCACCGCATCGCGGCCGGCCACATCCATGTCGGATTCGGAAATCCACACGCTGGAGCACATGCGGTCCATGCGGATGCCGTTACGCACAGCTTCGGTCAGGGCCACGGTCTGGCCCACGCCGGCACCCCAGAAGATCACCCAATCCGGGCGCGCACGGCGTACCTGCGGCCAGATCGCCGACTGGTCGTTGCCCGGCGGCGTATAGGGGAAGGTCTGCAATTCAAAGCCCAGCTTGTCGCGCAGCGCTTCCAGGATCGGCAGCGGTTCCTTGCCAAAGGGCGTGTCGATATGCACATAGGCAATCTTCTTGCCCTTCAGGCCGCCATCCTGCTTGTTGGCGTAATCCAGGATCAGGCCCATCTGCGTCCAGTAATTCGGCGACAGCGGGAAGATATAGGGGAACACGGTGCCGTCAGCGGCGTCCGAACGGCCGGAGAAGGCGGTGACCATGTTCACCTTGTCGGCCAGCACACGCGGCACCAGGGCGCGTGCCACCGGGGTGGAAAGCGGATCCACCAGCACCATGCCCTGGCCCTTGGCGCGTTCATAGGCTTCGATGGCGCGCGGCAGATCGTTGCCGTGATCGGTCACCTCGGCCACGATCTTGTGGCCGCCGATGCCGCCGCGCTCATTGATCAGCGTGATATAGTCGCGCTGGCCCTGGCTGTATTCGGCGGTCACAAAGGTGTAAACCTTGGTGAAATCCTGCGTCATCAGGAAGCGGATGGTCTTGTCCTGGCCAAAGGCCAGCTTGATGGGCTGCGAAGCGAGCAGCGCGGCGGCACCGGCGCCGGTAAGCAGGGTGCGACGATCGACGGTCATGGGCGTTCTCTCCTGTGTTTGTTTCTTATGGTTCACTTCAGCGTTGGGCATGGCGGAACGGCCATACCAGGAAATAGTTGCGCATGTTGTTGTAGATCTTGGCCAGGCCGAGCGGCTCCCAGAGCAGGAAGCCGACAATCATGGCGCCATACAGCATCAGCGGCACATGGGCGCGCAGATCGGCGCTGAGCTGCCACTCGAATGTAGTGGCCAGCAGGCCGATGAAATTGTTCAGCACAATCGGCGCAAACAGGATCAGCGCGGCGCCGAAGAAGCTGCCCAGCACGCTGCCCATGCCGCCAACGATCACCATGGCCACCAGCTGGATCGACAATTCGATATGGAATTGCTCGGGTGAAATCTGCCGCAGATAACACACCGCCAGCACGGCGCCGACCACGCCGCCGATGAAGGACGAGACCCAGAAAGCCAGCAGCTTGAAGCGGAAGGTATCCACCCCGATCACTTCGGCGGCATAATCCTTCTCGCGCACGGCGGCCAAGGCGCGGCCCAGGCTGGTGCGGCGCAGATTGAGCATGAACAGGGCAACGATGACACAAATTGCCAAGGCCAGATAATACACTGCCTTGTCGCCTTGCACCGGGATGCCCAGGAAGGTGATGGGCGGCACTGTGATGGAAGCCTGGTTGCCGCCGCTGATCACCGAAAAATGCGAGATGGTGAAATCGACGATATACTGCATCGCCAGGGTGGCCATGGCGAGATACAGGCCCTTCACGCGCAGGGCGGCGGCGCCGAAGATAATCCCGATACTGGCGCTGGTCAGGCCGCCCAGCAGCATCGCCAGTTCAAACGGCACGCCAGCGCGCACCGCATGCACCGAAGCATAGGCGCCGATGCCGATCACCGCGCCATAGCCCAGATGCACCTGGCCGGCCATGCCCATCAGCATGTTGAGGCCCAGTGCCGCCGTGGACCAGATGATCCAGGGCAGCAGATAGCCGACCAGATAGAGCCGGTCGACCATGAAGGGCGCCGCCACGGCCAGCAGCAGCATGAAGCCGGCCAGGCGGCGGTCCAGCGGCAGCGGCCAGAGCTGGCGTTCGTCGCGATAACGGGTGAAGCGGATGCCGGCGCGGCGATAAAACATGGTGTGTTAAATCCTCTCGATATGCTCGCGGCCAAACAGGCCGTGCGGCTTCAAGAGCAGGGTGAGCAGGATGATGACCGAGGCCACCACATCGCGGGTGCCGCCGCCCACCAGCGGGTCGAGCACACCGGTGGCAACACTTTCGGCCACGCCGACAATCAGCCCGGCAATCAGCACGCCGGGAATGGAATCCAGGCCGCCCAGGATGGCGATTGCCAGAGCCTTGATCAGCAGCAGCGACAACGACCAGTCAACACCCTGGGTGGCGCCCCACATCACCCCGGCAATGGTGGCGCTGGCAGCGGCCAGGCCCCAGGAGATGGCAATGGCGCGTTCCACCCGGATACCCACCGCCCAGGAGGCGGTCTGATCGTCAGACACCGCGCGCATCACCACGCCAAGCCGCGAGTTGAACAGGAATAGCGACAGCACGATCATCGCCAGCGACACAGCGCCGCCGATCATCGTTGAACGGTTGATCAGCAGGTCGCCGATAAACAGCGGCGTGCCCGGAATGCCGATATCCAGTCGCTTCACGGCCGAGCCGGCAAAGCCCGGCAGCAGGCCGCGCAGCATGATCTCGATGCCCAGGGTGAGCATGATGGCCATGATCACCGGCTGGCCGATCATGCGGCGCAAAGCCAGGCGTTCGGTGGCAGCGCCAAGGCCGAACATGCCGGCCACCGCCACCGGCACGGCAAGCCAGATCGGAATGCCAAGCGGGCCGGAAACCATCCAGGCCATATAGGCGCCGGTCATCGCCAGCGCGCCCTGGGCCAGATTGGCGATGCCCGAGGTTTTGTAGATCAGCACCATGCCAAGCGCCACCAGCGCATACATCAGGCCGACAAAAACCCCGTTCACGGCCAGTTCGAGGATCAGCAAATAGTCCATCAGGCCGGTACCTCACGAATGGCGAGCGCACGGCTCAGTTTGCCCTTCGAGCCATCCTCGTAGGCAATCTCGGCTTCAAAAGTCACATCACGGGCATCGCTGTACAGCGCATCGATCAGCTTGCCGTAGCGTTCCTCGATCACATTACGCCGCAGCTTGCGGGTGCGCGTGATCTCGCCGTCATCGGCATCAAAATCCTTGTGCAGATTGACAAAGCGTTTGATCCGCAGCCCGGCCGGTTGCAGCGTGTTGACATGCGCCACCACAGTTTCGATCAAGCCCAGCACTTCGGCGCGTTGCGACAATTCAGCATAGGAGGTGTAGGTGATGGCGCGTTTCTCGGCCCAATGGCCCACAGCTTCCAGGTCGATACACAGGATCGCGGTGAGATGTGGTTTGCCGGCGCCGAGCACCGCCACATTGCGCACATACTGGCTGAATTTCAGCCGGTTCTCGATATAATTCGGAATGTAGCGCTCGCCGCTTGCGGTGCGCACCACTTCGCTGACGCGGCCAAGCACGGCAAGCTGGCCATCCTCGTCCAGATAGCCGGCATCGCCTGTGCGCAACCAGCCATCCTGCAAGGCTTTGGCGCTGGCTTCCGGATCATCGACATAACCATCAATCACCGAAGCCGAGCGGATCAGGATTTCGCCGCTTTCGTCGATGCGGATATCCACACCGGGCATCGGCCGGCCCACGGTTTGCAATTTCACCGAGCCTTCCACCTGCGCCGCCGAAAGCGCGGCGGTTTCGGTTTGGCCGTAGAATTGCTTCAGCTTGATGCCCAGCGCGCGGAAGAACAGGAAGGTATCCTCGCCCATCGCCTCGCCGCCGGTGAAGGCGCGTTCGGCGCGGCTCAGGCCGAGATAATCCTTGATCGGGCCGTAGACACAGATTTCGCCAACGGCCAGTTTGCAGCGGTCCCACAGGCCGGGTTCGCGCCCGCCCAGGCGGTTGCGCTCCACTTCAACCGCATGCGGCATGAAATAATCAAACAAGCGGCGTTTCAGCGGCGTGGAATCGGCCATGCCAACCTGCACCCTGGTCAGCATATTGTCCCAGGCGCGCGGCGCGGCGAGATAGAAGGTCGGCGCCACGGCGCGGATATCGGCCAGCACGGTTTCCTGGCGCTCGGGGATATTGATCGTGGCAGTGAGCAGCAGCCCGGCGCCAAGGGTGAAGACAAAATCGCCAACCCAGGCGGTGGGCAGATAGGCGAATAATTCCTCGTGCAGGCGGAAATAGCCGCCCTGGCGTGCATTTTCCACACCGCCCACCACATTGCGATGGCGCAGCGGAATGCCTTTCGGCAAGCCGGTGGTGCCTGAGGAATAGAGCAAGACGGTGATGTCGTCGGGCTGGGCGCGGCCGAGCAGGTTCTCGGCCAGGCCGGCATCGGCGGCCAGGCGCGCCCGGCCACGCTCGGCCACTTCATCCAGCGCAAACACGCCTTCCGGGCGATCATGGCCCAGGCCGCGCGGATCGTCATACAGGATCACCTGCGGCCGGCCGACACGCTCGCGCAGGCCAACCAGCTTGTCCACCTGTTCCTGGTCTTCCGCCACCGCCAGCTTGGGATTGCCGAAGCGGGTGAAGGTGTCCAGCTCATCCACCGGCACATCGGGATAGATCGGCGAGGGGAAGGCGCGCAGCACATTTGCCGCCAGCATGGAGAAATACAGATTGGCGCGGTTATCGCCCACCACAATCACGGCATGGCCGGGCTCAACGCCCAATTGTTCAAAGCCGGCAGCCAGTGCCAGCACCCGGTCGCGCACCTGCGGCCAGGTATATTCCTGCCAGATGCCGTAATCGCGTTCGCGAAAACCAATCCGGCTCGGATAGGCGGCTGCATTGCGCGCCAGGGCGCCCACCAGCGTTGTTGGTTCTTCTAAATGAGCCGCGTTCATCAATGGCCTCCCGCTGCCACACGGGCAGCGGCGCGTTTGCCAAGATAGGCCGAAATCACCTCGGGCTTGGCAATCGCCTGGTTAGGTTCACCCTCGGCAATGATCTCGCCATAGCTCAGCACCACGATGCGGTCGCAGATCGCCGTCACCACATCCATGTGATGCTCGATCAGCAGGATGGTGACACCGCGTTCCTCGCGGGCATCCAGGATGAAGCGGGCGATATATTCCTTCTCTTCCTGGTTCATGCCGGCCATCGGCTCGTCCAGGATCAGGAAACGTGGCTCGGCCACCAGGGCGCGCGCCAGTTCCACGCGCTTTTGCAGGCCCATCGGGATGGTTTCCACCGGCTCGTCGCGGATATCCTGCAACTGCATGAAGTCGATCACATCCTCGGCGGCGCGGCGATGCTCCACTTCCTCGCGTGCGGCCCAAACCCAGTAAAACAGCGAGGCCAGCGCACTCGGCCGCATGCGCACATGGCGGCCAAGCAGGATGTTGTCGAGCACGCTCATGCCACGGAACAGCGCCAGATTCTGGAAGGTGCGCGCCACACCCAGGCCGGCCACGCGGTTAGGCTTGATCGCGGTGATATCCTGGCCAAAAAGCTGCACGCTGCCGGCATTGGGCGGATAGAAACCGGTGATGACATTGACCATGGTGGTCTTGCCCGAGCCATTTGGCCCGACCAGGCCAAATATCTCGCCGCGATCAACATGCAGATCAACCCCCTTCAACGCCTTGAGGCCGCCGAAGGAACGCTCGATGCCGCGACATTCCAGAATGCGCTCGCCCGGCGCCATGCCTGCCGCCGGCTTCAAGACGTGAATCCTCTGAAAACAATTCCCTGCCGGCCAGGCAAGATAAAACCCTGGCCGATGGGCTCGCCTGCCGCGCGCCGCATCCGTTTCCTCCTCATGGGCCGATTCTCTATGGTCCGGCCTCGCGATAGGCTTATTGAACGTCATTCATTAAGCCGAGTCAATCAGACAATGCCGGCTATGCCATATTCACCACCCCTTGCTGGGCGCCAGCGTTCGAGAATGCTGAGGGCCGCATCACTTTCGGGTTTTGAGCTTCAGCAGCGCCAGCAGCATGGCGTCGCGTTCGGCGGCCAGGTCGGCAATGCTGCGGCCGGCAGCCTCGCGGGCCACGCCGCGGATCAGCTTCTGCCGGGTGGCGGCATCCAGCTTGGGGTTGCCCAGCGCGGCCCAGCGCTTTTCCTGGCTCGGCCCGAGATGCGCCAGGTAATGCGCGATGCCGCCGGGGCCGCCGCCTAGATGATAGGTCATATGCGCACCCTGGATCGCCCAGCGCAGGCCGGGGCCTTCCACCAGCGCCTTGTCCACATCGGCCACATCGGCAATGCCCTCGGCAACGATATTTACCGCTTCGCGCCACAATGCCGAGGCCAGCCGGTTGGCGACATGGCCCGGTGCCTCGCGCCGGATGCGGATCGGCACCTTGCCCATGGCCTCATAGAAGGCAAAAGCCTGATCGGCCACCGTCTTGCTGCGGGCATAGATTTCCACCAGCGGCACCAGATGCGGCGGATTGAACGGATGCGCCACAATCAGCCGGCCTGGCCGCTTCATGCCCGCGCTGAGTTGCGACCATTGGAAGGAGGAGGTGGATGAGGCGATGATGGCACGTTTGTTGGCAGCCTCGATCTCGGCATAGAGGGCGCGTTTGAGCGGAATTAACTCAGGCCCGTTTTCCTGAATCCAGATGGCATCGCGCACGGCTTCGGCCAGTGTAGCCACAACGCCGATGCGGCCCTTGCCCTTAAGGCCGAGTGGCCGCAACTGGCGCTGCATGTTGCGGGTGCGAACGGCAAAATCGGCGCGCGCTGCGGCGGCCGGGTCCCAGGCCAGCACGTCATGGCCCCGGGCGGTGAACAAAGCTGCCCAACTGGCGCCGATCAGGCCGGCGCCGATAATGGCAATGGCTGGCATGTGGGATTGTTCCTTGCTTGGCTTGTTTTCCGGCTTTGGCGGAATATGCGGCATTCGTAGCCACCATCACAAGCCCGGGCAGGCTGTTGCGCTAGGCTATGCTCATGGCAACGGCCTGTTGGCCGCAGCCGCAATGAGCTAGAATAACCAGCTCAATCGAGTGGGGAAGCATGACAATGGCGTGGCGGTTCTTTTATCCGGTGGTATTTATCACTGCCTTGCTGGCGGCAAGTCCGGCCTTCGCTGCCTTGTCGACCGATCTGGCACCACCGCGCAGCGTTGCCGATATTGTTGCCATCCTGGATCAGCAGCAGCCCGATCCGGTGCGCCGCGCCCAGCAGCTCAAGGCTGCCGAAGCTGCCGAGCCTGCCGGAGCAGATAATCGTGTGCTGGGGCGTTTTCTGCTGGAGCGTGGCGTATCGCTTGGTGTGATTGGCCGCCAGGAAGCCTCGATTGCCGATCTGGAACGTGCCATCCCGTTGCTGGAAAAGGTTGGTGACGATTCCTTCCGCGCCCGCATGAGCCTGGGCGCCGCCTATCGCCTGATGGGGCGGCCACAGGATGCGTTGCGCGTATTTCGTGTTGCCGCAGCGCAGATTGAGAAGAGCCGGCAATTGATCGGCCGGCTGTTTCCGCTCTATCGCAATATCATCCAGAGCAGCGTGATTCTGGGCGATATGCGCCAAGCCGAACAATATACCGGCTATGCCGAAGGCATGCTCAAGGAAATGCACGGCAATCCACGTATCCCTGGCTATCTGGTGGATATCTGGCATGCCGAAGTGGAATTATCCAAAGGCATTCTGGCTGAGGGGCGCGGCAATCATGCCCTGGCCGAACGTCATTTCACCATCGCAATGGCGGGGATGAACAAGGGCAAGTTGCAGGCGACAGAGCGCAGCAACGTCTTTGATAGCAACATGCTGATGTTATCCGACACCATGCTGGGGCGATTGGGTGAGATCAAGCTGGCGCAAGGCCGTATGCGTGAAGCCGAGGTGGATATCCGCCAGGCTTTGCTGTCGTCGCTGAAGAATTCAGGCAAAGATAATGCCACCACCGGCTTTCTGGTTGCGCGCCTGGGTAATCTGGTGCTGGAGCAGAACCGCCTGCCGGAAGCCGAAAAGCTGTATCGCACGGCGCTGGATATCTTCAAGCAGGTGGGGCAGGACGAAGACTCGGAAGCCATGGTCACGGCGCAGCGCGATATCGGCTATGTGCTGTTGTTGCGGCGCAATTGGGCCGGTGCGAGCGCTCAGTTCGAGGAAGCGGCGGCATTAACCGCACGCTGGATGCCACGCCGCAGCAACAAAATCGTGCGCGATCCAGGCCGTATTCTTGCCTTGGCGCGTAGCGGACAGGGCGCTGCGGCTGTGGACCTTGCTTCGAGCTATATCGAGTTGAAAAGTGAGCGGTTTGGCGAGAAGCATTTTGATACCGCCGTTGCCCAGGGCGTGTATGGCATTTCACTTTCTGAAACGGGGCGCCATGCCGAGGCGCTGAAAGCCTTCCAGACCGCGATGCCGATCCTGCTTTCTGCATCGCGTCAGGCGGAAAACGAAGATTCTGCTCTGGCAACACGCGATTTTTTTGTGCAGTCGATCATCGAAGGCTATATGGTGCTGCTGTCCAAAATTGGTGGCACCGAACTGGCATCGGCTGCTGAAGCAGCGACCGAGAGTTTCCGGCTGGCCGATGCAGCGCGTGGCCGCGCCGTGCAGCGCGCCCTGGCGGCCTCTGCCGCCCGCGCCCTGACCCGCGATCAGCGCCTGGCCGATCTGGTGCGCAGTGAGCAGGATAGCCAGAAACGGATTGGTGCCGGCTTTGGCCTGCTCGGCACATTGCTGGCCCTGCCGCCGGAACAGCGCGACGAGAAGGTGCTGCACAATCTGCGCGTTGAGCTGGATCGTGAGCGCACCGAGCGGGCCAGGCTGCGCGGCGAGATCGAGCGGCAATTCCCGGATTATGTCAATCTGATCGATCCCCGGCCGCCGACGGCCGCCGATATCCGCGCCACCTTGCGCCCGGGCGAGGCTTTTATTTCAGTTTATCTGGCGCCGGATGTCAGTTTTGTCTGGGCGCTGCCGCATGATGGCGCCATGGTGTTTTCTGCCATTCCGCGCAGTAGCGATGATATTGCCGCAACGGTAACCAAGCTGCGCCTGGCGCTGGAGCCGCAGGCGGAAACGCTGGGCGATATCCCGGCCTTTGATCTGGCGCTGGCGCATCAGCTTTATGCCGATCTGCTGCAACCGGTGGAAGCGGGCTGGAAATCGGCGCGCAGCCTGATCGTGGTCAGCAATGGTGCGCTCGGATTGCTGCCGCTTAGCCTGCTGCCCACCGCGCCGCCTGCCGCGCCAAAGCCTGCCGGCACAGCGCCGCTCTTTGCCGAATACAAGGATGTGGCCTGGCTGGCGCGCAGCCATGCGGTGACACAATTGCCGGCAGCCTCGGCACTCAAGACGCTGCGCAGCCTGGGGCGTGGCGATGCCAATCGTGAACCGCTGATCGGCTTCGGCGACCCGCTGTTTAATGCCGAGCAGGCCGGCCTCAGCGATGGTGCCGGCAGCCGCATTGCCTCGGCCGATCCGGTGCAGGTGCGTGGTGCGCGGCTGAAGCGGCGCAATGCGCCCAGCACTTTCTCGGCTGATTCGGCCCAGTTGAGCGATCTGCCTCGCCTGCCTGATACCGCCGATGAGCTGCGCTCGGTGGCCGCAGCGATGCGCGCCGATCCCGGCCGCAGCCTGCATTTTGGCAAGGATGCCAATGAAGCGGTGGTGAAGCGCACCAATCTGACAAAATACCGTGTGCTGGCCTTTGCCACCCATGGCCTGGTGCCGGGTGAACTGGATGGCCTGACCCAGCCGGCCCTGGCGCTGTCGGCGCCGGATGTGGCGGGTGTTGAAGGCGATGGCCTGCTGGATATGGAAGAAATCCTTGGCCTCAAGCTGAATGCCGATTGGGTGGTGCTCTCGGCCTGCAATACCGGCACCGGCTCAGGGGCGGGTGCCGAAGCTGCATCCGGTCTGGGCCGCGCCTTCTTCTATGCCGGCACCCGCGCCTTGCTGCTGACCAATTGGTCGGTGCATTCGGCTTCCGCCAAGGATCTGGTCACCGATCTGTTCCGGCGCCAGGCCGAGGATGCCGGCTTGGGTCGGGCCGAGGCTTTGCGCCAGGCAATGCTGGGGCTGCTGGATGGCCCGGGTTATCAGGAGGATGGCCGCAGCCTGTTCAGCTATGCGCATCCGATCTTCTGGGCGCCGTATACGCTGATGGGTGATGGCAGTTGATTATTTGCCGGTCAGGTCGGTCACTGGCGGCCATGGGCTGGCCGGCGCCGCTTGCAGGCTTTGCAGCCGGGCCAGCAATTGTTGCGCAGCCGCGTCCTGATGCAATGCAGACAGGATGTTGGCGGCGGCGCTGAAATCACGCTGCTGAATGGCAGACCATGCGGCGGTGAAAATCTCGGACAGGGTGGCTTCGGTGTGGTCCAGCGGCTCCAGCAAAGCCACCGGCTGCTCGCGCCCCAGCACCCGGGCCTGGTCGATCAGTCGCCAGTGGCAAATATCGCCCGCTGCCTGCTTGGTGGTTTCGCTGGCCAGGATGCTGCTGCCGTAATATTTGTTGGCGCCTTCCAGCCGGGTCGCCAGATTAACCGCATCGCCGATCACGGTGTAATTGAAGCGGCGCGGCGCGCCGATATTGCCGATCAGCACCCGGCCGCTATTCACGCCGATGCGGGTCTGGAAAATGGCGCCGTCTATGCCGAAAGCTGCGCCGGCCTGGCGCAGCCGGTTGCGCATCGCCAATGCCGCGCGCACGGCCTGGGCGGCATGCTGCGGATCATCTGCCGGCGCGCCAAACACGGCCACGATGGCATCGCCGATGAATTTATCAACAAAGCCGCCATGTGCTTCGATGATCTCGGTCATGGCGGAGAAATAATTGTTCAGCGCCTGCACCAGCAGGGTTGGCTGGGCATTCTCGGCAATATGCGTGAAGCCGGCAATGTCGGAAAACAGCACCGTCACCTCACGCTCCTCGCCACCCAGCTTCGGCAGGCGGCCCGAACGCAGCATGCCGTCGATCACTGAACCCGGCAGATAAAGCGCAAACAGCTTGGCAATCAGGCGCTTGTCATGATCGGTAACAACCATGCGATAGCCGGTGCCGGTGCCCAAAGCCAGAATCACGGCGGCTTCCAGGCCGATCCAGGGCAGCGCATAACCCTGATGCAGCAGCCAGGCGGCGGCGCCCGGCACAATCACCAGCAGGGCTGCCGCGATGCCACCGGCGGCGCTTAGCGGCAAGGCAAAAGCCGCCAGCAGCATGCCGCCGGCCAGGATCAGCGCGGCGCCAAACAAGGCCAGCACCGGCACCTCGCGCAAGGCATTGCCGTGCAACAGGTTGTTGATTGCGGTGGCATGGATATAGGCGCCGGGGATGCTGTCGCGCGCCAGATCGGCACGATGCAGCGGCAAAGGCTCCAGCTTGCAGCGCGGCGGTGATGCGCTGCCTTCCGGCACAGTGGCGTGGCGCAGCGACGTGAGGCGGCGATCCTCCACATCCAGCACGGTGGCGAACAACACCGCCTTGCCGGCAAAATGGCGGGCGAAATATGCCGCATCGCCGGCTTCGGCACAGGCCAGCAGGTCGGCCAGGGAATAGCTCGGGATGGCGCCCGGCCTGGTGCTGAAATTCAGCAGCAGCGTGCCGGTGCTGGTGGCCAGAGCCGGGTTCAGGCGCTGCGCCAGCTCGGCGGCAAAGGCCGGCTCGCGCCCGGCGCCATCGGGCAGGGCAAAGCTGAGCGGCAGGCGCCGGATGATGCCATCGCCATCTTCCAGCACATTCAGCGAGCGGATATTGGCGCCGCCGCCCACGGCCAGTTGCTGCATCGGATGCGGCTGGATTGGCTGTGCCGCATGTTGCACCTTGCCCAGCACCAGCTTGCCGTCGCGCGCCACCTGGCGCAGCGTCAGCAGGAAATCGCGGTCATAGCCGCGCTGCATGGTCTCCAGCGAGGTGGGAAACACCAAGTCGAAGCCGATCACTCCGGCGCCGGCTTCATGCACGGCACGCAGTACCTTAGCCAGATGCGGCGTCCAGGCGGCCTGCGGTGTGGCCTGGAAAGGTGGGCGGCGATAGGTTTCCTCGTCCAGCGCCACCACCACGGCAGCACTTTCCGTTGGCTTGGCTTGCAGGCCGGGCAGGCGATGGCGCAAAGCCATGGCGCTATCCAGCGACGGCCCGGCCAGCCAGATGGCCAGCGGTGATGCTGCCAGCAAGGCCAGCAGCAGGGCCAGGGCGGCCAGCGCGCCGAGGTCGCGCCAGCGCATATTCTATAAGCGGATCAGGCGGGTCAGCAGCGGGCCGGCGCCGCTGGTGGCATCCATGGCAACGCGGAAAATCACACTATGATCACCCAGCTTGGCGCGGTACAGGCCGCCCTGGAACAATTCCACGCCCTCTTTGGCCAGGTCAACCACCGGGCCGGTAACGGTGAAGCCGCGCGGCGTGCTTGGCTTGTCCAGCCGCTCCAGCACCAGCTCCATGCCGCTGGTATGCACGGAAAACACCGGCATGGTGGAATTCACTGTCAGGCTGGCTTCCGGCTCGCCGGGGCGGGATTTGCCGCTGCCCGGCCCGCCGCGAAACACCATGGCGCCGCTTTTGCCGGCCTGGGCCGTGGTCAGGTTGAGGTTGCCGCCGCATTTCAGCGTCTCACGGCTCAGGCTGCCGCCGGTTACGCTTGAGGCTTCCGCGCCGATGCGGACCTTGCCGCCCTTGATGGTCTCACGATTGCAGGATTTCAGATATCCCAGCACCAGCGTGGCACCCGGCGGCAAAGTGATGCTCTGGCCGGCATCCAGATAATCGAAGGCGGCAATGCCGGCTACGGCGCCGCTCACATCTTCAACAATGGCTGCCGGTTCGGCGGCCAAGCTGGGTTGTGCGGAAAGCAACAACGGCAAGGCGAGCAAAGGCAGGTGGCGCATCTGGAAACGCATGGCGCTGAGTACTCCACAAAAATGCTTACACGGATAGTTTAGCGCGTTCTGCGGCGGCGCCCAAGAATTCCGCAGGTCATATTATTATGACCTCATTATTATGACCTCAATCCGCCACCAGGGTTTCGCCCAGGCCGGCGCGGCGCAGGGCTGCCAGCAGCTTGCGGTCGGCGCCGGTATCGGTCACCAGCAGGTCGATACGATCACATGGACAGATTGCAACGCGGCTGGCGTGACCCAACTTGGCGTGGTCGGCAAGGAATAGCACGCGTTGGCTTTGCTGGATCATGGCGCGGGCGATTTCGGCTTCATGCAGCACAAAATCGGTGGCGCCGTGATCGGGATGGATGCCGACCGGCGAAAGCAGGGCGATATCGGCGCGGAAGCGGGCAATCTCGCTCAATGTCAATTCGCCATAAGTGCCCGGCACATCGCTATGCAGCCGGCCGCCCAGCAGCAGTGTGGTCACATCCTGGCGCAAACCATTCAGCGTGTTGGCCACATCAATCGAGTTGGTGATGATGGTGAGGCCGGCAATCTTGCCCAGTTCGGCGGCCAGGATGGCGGTGGTGGAGCCGGCATCGATGAAGCAGACTTGGCCGGGCTTGACCTCACGGGCGGCGGCCCGGGCGATGGCCTGCTTCTCCTTGCGCCTTACTTGCAGGCGGTCGGCAAACGGCGCTTCGCTCGGCGGTTCGGGCAGCACTGCGCCGCCATGCACGCGCTTCAGCAATCCGGCGGATTCCAGTTCCAGCAGATCGCGGCGGATAGTCTCGCGTGAGACATCCAGATCACGCGCCAGATCGTCGGCCGACATCTGCTTGAACTGATGCAGCAGCCCCTGAATCCGGCGATGGCGTTCCTGTGCCCACATCGGGCTGTTATTCCTGAATTTCGTGCTGGCATCAATTGTTGCAGAGAACCGGAAAGCCGTCTATATAAAAACCACACATAAATCCACAAAACACCCAAAATGCCACTCGCCACCCATCCCGCCAGCCCCCATTCCCATCGTGCCACGGCCGAAGCCCTAGCGGCGGCGGCGCGGCCGATTGCCAAGCAGTATTTCAGGCAAAAACTGGCGGTTGAGCATAAGGCGGATGACAGCCCAGTAACCGTGGCAGACCGTTCCATCGAAGCCGCCATGCGCTCGATTCTGACCGAGCGCCACCCGGATCATGCCATTTTTGGCGAGGAACACGGCGCCGAGCGGCTGGGCGCCCGTTTCACCTGGGTGATCGACCCGATCGACGGCACCAAGAGTTTTGTCACCGGCCTGCCGCTATTCGGCACCCTGGTGGCTCTGCTGGAAAACGGCGTGCCGCGCCTGGGCCTGATCGACATGCCGGTGCTGAGCGAAACCTGGATCGGCGAGGCCGGCCAGCCGACGCGGTTCAACAATGCGCTTTGCCGCGCCAGCGGCTGCACTGATCCGGCCGAGGCAGTGCTTTACGCCACGTCGCCGGATATGTTCGAGGGTGCGTCGCGCGCCGGCTTCGAGCGGGTCAGCCAGGCGGTGAGGCTGCGGCGTTTTGGCGGCGATTGTTATGCTTATGGCCTGCTGGCAGCCGGCCATGTCGATCTGGTGATCGAGGTTGGCCTGCAACCCTATGATTATCTGCCGCTGGTGGCGGTGATCGAGGGGGCGGGTGGCGTGGTCACCGATTGGGCCGGCCAGCCGCTTGGTCTTGCTTCGGATGGCCGCGTGGTGGCGGCGGCCTCGCCGGTATTGCATCAATGGGCGTTGCGCACGATCAACGGGGGATGAGCATGGCGTTGTTACCAAGGCAGGTGAAGACGGCGAGCGACGCACGCCGCATTGTCACCGAGCGTAAGATCGACCGGGTCAAGGTTGGTGTCTTCGACGTTGATGGTGTGCTGCGCGGCAAATATATCTCGACCGAGAAATTCCTCTCGGCGCTGGATAGCGGCTTCGGTTTCTGCGACGTGGTGCTGGGCTGGGACATGATGGATGTCACCTACGACAACACCACCGCCACCGGATGGCAACACGGGTTCCCCGATGCGCTGGCCCGGCTGGACCTGAACACCGAGCGCCACGTGCCCTGGGACGCCAACGTACCGTTCTTCCTGGGCGACTTCGTCAACGCCGACGGCACACCACACGCGCAGTGCCCGCGCCAGACCCTCAAGCGGGTGCTCAAGCGGGCCGAGAAAATGGGTTTGCAGGTCATGACCGGCATGGAATTCGAGTGGTTCAATTTTCTCGAAACGCCGGATTCGTGGGCGGCCAAAAAAGGCGTGGCACCGCAGACGCTGACCCCCGGCATGTTCGGCTACTCGGTGCTGCGCATGAACCAGCATCGCGAATTCTTCAATGCGCTGATGGACCAGATGCTGGCGTTCAAGGTGCCGATCGAGGGCTTGCATACCGAGACCGGACCAGGTGTCTACGAGGTCGCCATCGGCTTCTCGGAGGCGTTGGAGCAGGCCGACCGCGCGGTCCTGTTCAAGACTGGCGCCAAGGAAATCGGTGCGCGGTTCGGCATCATGCCCAGCTTCATGGCCAAACCGCACCAGAACATGCCGGGATGCAGCGGTCATATCCACCAGAGTCTCTCGGACGGCAAGACCAACCTGTTTTTCGATGCCAGGAACCCGCGCAAGATGAGCAAGTTATTCGAAAGTTATCTTGCGGGTCAGGTAGCGCACATGATGGAATTCGGGCCGATGATCTGGCCCACCATCAACAGCTACAAGCGCCTGGTCGACGGGTTCTGGGCACCGGTCAAGCCGACCTGGGGCATCGACAACCGTACCGCGAGTTTCCGCGTGATCGCGGGAAGTCCCAAGGCGACCCGGCTGGAGACCCGATGCCCGGGCGCCGATGTCAATCCCTACCTGGCGATGGCCGCCGTGATTGCGGCCGGGCTTGACGGTGTTGAAAAAGGCATGAAGCTGACCACGCCGCCGATCACCGGTACCAACGTGGGTGGCGAGAATATTGCACGGGCGCCGCGCACGCTGGCCGAGACCAACCGAATCTTCCAGCAGTCCAAAGTGGCACGCGACTGGCTCGGCGA
>DLGP01000010.1:17882-18084 GCA_002482765.1 Alphaproteobacteria bacterium UBA7691 | reverse complement strand
ATCCGGGTTGAGATCGAGCACGCCATACCGCTCCGGATCGGCCACCCAATAGCCGAACACTGTCGCACCCTGGTTGCTGCGCATCGCGGCCTGGCGCAGCATGTCGCCGAAACGCTCGCCATAGAAGATGTTGTCGCCCAGCACCAGGGCCGCCGGCTCGCCGGCCAGGAAGTCACGTCCGATGATGAAGGCCTGCGCGATG
>DLGP01000010.1:10821-17697 GCA_002482765.1 Alphaproteobacteria bacterium UBA7691 | reverse complement strand
CCGGCCAGGATGATGCCTTTCATCACGCGTTCTCCGTCACGTCACTTCGCCAGGCCGATGCGGCCACGATCATAGGCTTGCGTGGCGCGCCGGCACCAGGCGGCATTGTCGAGATACCATTTCACCGTCTGGCGCAGGCCGGCGCTCACGTCATAAACCGGCTGCCAGCCCAGTTCGGTCTCGCACTTTGTCGGGTCAATGGCATAGCGTTTGTCATGCCCGGGCCGGTCGGCAACATAGCGGATATATTCGGCATATTTGCGCCCGGTCGGCTGCGGCGCAAAATCATCCAGCAGGGCGCACAGGCTGTGCACGATCTCCAGATTCTGCCGTGTGCCGCGCGCGCCGATCAGATAGGTCTCGCCCACCCGGCCGGCCTGCATCACGCGCTGCAAGGCGGCGGCATGGTCTTCCACATGAATCCAGTCACGCACCTGATCGCCCTGGCCATAAACCGGCAGGCCCTTGCCATCCAGCGCATTCAGGATCATCAGCGGGATCAGTTTTTCCGGAAACTGATACGGGCCGTAATTATTGCCGCAATTGGTCACCAGGATAGGCAAACCATAGGTGCGGCCAAAGGCGCGCGCCAGATGGTCGGATGATGCCTTGCTGGCGGCATAGGGCGAATTCGGCTTGTAGGCGCTGCTCTCGGTGAAGAAACTGCCCGGCTCGGCATCGCCATAAACTTCATCGGTGGAAACCTGCAAATGCCGGAACGCGGCCTTGCCGGCCTCATCCAGGCCGCGCCAATATTCCAGCGCGGCTTCCAGCAGCACCAACGTGCCGGTGACATTGGTTTCGATAAACGGTGCCGGGCTGTCGATCGAGCGATCAACATGGCTCTCTGCCGCCAGGTGATACACCGCCTGCGGCTTCACCTCGGCATAAAGCGCGCCGATGCCTTTGCGGTCACAGATATCAAGCTGCACGAAGCGATGCAGTTCGGGGTGCGGCAGGTCGGCGATATTGTCCAGATTGGCGGCATAGGTCAGCTTGTCCACCGTCACCACGCGCGTGCCGGCGGCATTCAACTGCCGCACCAAAGCCGAGCCGATGAAACCCGCGCCGCCCGTTACGATTACCGTCATCGTCTCACCTTCCGTTCAGGCGCCGAAAGCGGCCAGTTTTCCCGAAACAGCGCCATTTTAGCCCTGGATTCAGGCCTGGGCTACTGGCCGCCCCACGGAATGGTAAACAAAGCCGGCCTGGCCCATCTCGGCTGGCTTGTAGATATTGCGCAGATCGATCATCAGGGGCTGGCGCAGCAGGCGCTTGAGCCGATCAAGATCGAGCGCGCGGAACTGGTTCCATTCGGTGATGATCACCACCGCATCGGCGCCTTCGGCGGCCTGATACGGGCCTTCGCACCAGGTCAGGCCGTCAAGCAACTTGCGCGCCTCGTCCATGCCCTCGGGATCATAGGCCTGGATGCTGGCACCGGCTGCCTGCAAAGCCGGGATGATCACCAGGCTGGGGCTGTCACGCATATCGTCGGTTTCAGGCTTGAAGGTCAGCCCCAGCACAGCAATCCGCTTGCCGGCAACATCGCCGCCCATGGCGCCGATGATCTTCTCGGCCATGCGCTGCTTACGCTTCTCGTTGATATCCACCACGGTTTCGACGATGCGCAATGGCGCATCATGCTTGCGACCGGTGGCCACCAGCGCCTGGGTATCCTTGGGAAAACACGAACCGCCATAACCCGGGCCGGCATGCAGGAACTTGCCGCCGATGCGGCCATCCAGGCCGATGCCCTTGGCCACATCCTGCACATTCACCCCGGTCTTTTCGCACAGATCGGCGATTTCGTTGATGAAGGTGATCTTGGTCGCCAGGAAGGCATTGGCGGCGTATTTGATCAGTTCAGCGGTTTCAAGCTGGGTGAACAGGATCGGCGTTTCATTGATATAAAGCGGCCGGTAGAGTTTGCGCAGCAGGTCACGCGCCCAGTCGCTTTCGGCGCCGCAAACCACGCGGTCGGGCCGCATGAAATCCTCAATCGCAGCACCTTCGCGCAGGAATTCCGGATTGGACGCCATCTCGAATTCGGCCGCCGGCCTTGTGGCGCGGATGATGCGCTCCACCTCGCGGCCCGTACCCACCGGCACGGTGGATTTGGTCACCACCAGGGTCTTGCGCGCCATCGTGGCGGCAATTTCCTCGGCGGCAGCGTAAACATAGCTCAGATCGGCTTCGCCATCGCCACGCCGCGACGGCGTGCCCACGGCGATGAACACCGCATCGGCGCCGGCCATGCCGGCGGCGATATCGCGCGTGAAGCTGAGCCGGCCGGCCTTGACGTTACGCGCCACCAGATCCTCAAGCCCGGGCTCGAAGATCGGTATCTCGCCACGCTCCAGCGCCTCGATACGCGCCGGATTCTTGTCGACGCAGACCACATCATGGCCGAATTCGGAGAAACAGGCTCCGGAAACCAGGCCGACATAGCCGGTGCCGATCATCGCAACGCGCATGGAGGCAATCCTTCAGGACTGATTAAAGCGACTTGTAAACTTCACGCACGATGCCGGCGGCATCGGCACGCAGCTCGGCCCGATCCAGCGCAAAGGCGATATTGGCATGCAGGAAGCCGATCTTGTCGCCGCAATCATACCGCTCGCCCTTGAAGCGCAGGCCGTTGAACGGCACTTCGCCGATCATCTTGGCCAGCGCATCGGTGAGCTGGATTTCGCCGCCGGCGCCGCGCTGCACCTGATCCAGATAGTCAAACACGCGCGGCTGCAAAATATAGCGGCCGATCACTGCCGTGGTGCTGGGCGCCGCCACCGGCTCGGGCTTTTCCACCAGGCCCTTCACTTCCACCATGCGGCCTTCGCTCTTGCCCGGATCAACCACGCCATAGCGGCGGGTATGCTCACGCGGCACTTCCATGGCGGCGATCATGTTGCCGCCCACTTCGTTATAGGCTTCCACCATCTGCGCCAGGCAGCCGGTGCGGGCCAGGATCAGGTCATCCGCCAGCAGCACGGCAAACGGCTCGTTGCCCACCAGCGCCTTGGCGCAGCGCACCGCATGGCCCAGGCCGAGCGGCTCCATCTGGCGCGTATATGCAACCTGGCCGGCCTGCGGCATCCAGCCATGCAGGGCATTCAGCAGGTCGCGCTTTTCACGCCCGCGCAACACATCCTCCAGCTCATAGGAGCGGTCGAAATGGTCTTCGATGGCCTGCTTGCCGCGCCCGGTGACAAAGATGAATTCCTCGATGCCAGCCGCCTTGGCCTCTTCCACGGCATACTGGATCAGCGGCTTGTCAACGACGGTCAGCATCTCCTTCGGCATCGACTTGGTGGCCGGCAGGAAACGGGTGCCCAGGCCGCCGACAGGGAACACGGCTTTGCGGATCGGACGAATCATGCTGCGAGACTTTCGTTTTTGTAGGTTGCCAGGGTTTTACGCCGCCCCCTGCTCCGGCGCAACGGGGTGTTACCCGCATGGGCAGGCTTTTTCACACCCGATTAAGGCGGAAATACGACAAATTATCATTGTTTTAGAGACCTTTGAGGGGCGGACGGGCTGGGTTATGATCCGGCCGCGACAAAACCGTTCGGAGGAAACCATGTCCGCCGCCCTCGATCTGACCCCGGACAGCTTGGTGCTGCGCGCGGCGCCGGCCCCCGGCGTGGTGCGCCTGACGCTGAACCGGCCCAAGGCCTATAACAGCCTGTCTTCCGACCTGATGCGCCAGTTGCAGGATGAACTGGACATGCTGCGCGACGACGCTTCGGTGCATGTGGTGATCATCGCCGCCAGCGGCCCGGGTTTCTGCGCCGGGCACGACCTAAAGGAAGTGCGCGCCCTGCCCGACCGCAAGGCGATGGAAAAGCTGTTCAAACAATGCTCCACGCTGATGCAGGCCATCGTTGCCCTGCCCAAGCCGGTGATTGCCCAGGTGCATGGCATCGCCACCGCCGCCGGCTGCCAATTGGTGGCAAGCTGCGATCTGGCCGTGGCCGCAGACACCGCGCGCTTTGGCACCCCGGGGGTGAATATCGGCCTGTTCTGCTCCACGCCGATGGTGGCGCTGTCGCGTAATGTCGGCCGCAAGCAGGCGATGGAAATGCTGCTGACCGGCGACATGGTGCCGGCCCAGCGTGCCGTTGAGATCGGCCTGATCAATCGCGCCGTTGCGGAAGCCGAGCTTGCCGCCGCCACCCTGGCCCTGGCCCAGCAGGTGGCGTCAAAATCGCCGCTGACACTGAAGATCGGCAAGGAAGCGTTTTACCGCCAGCTCGAATTGCCGCTGGCCCAGGCCTATGATTATGCCTCGCAGGTGATGACAGAAAACCTGCTGGCGCGCGATGCCGCCGAGGGCATCGACGCCTTCATCCAGAAACGCACGCCCTGCTGGGAAGGACGCTGAGCCAGACCGATGAACCACGATTCCTACAGCGAAGATTACATCCGCGGCATCCTGCGCGCAGTGCAGACCATCGCCATGGTGGGCGCCAGCCCGAACTGGAACCGGCCGTCGTATTTCGCCATGAAATATCTCCAGGCCAAGGGCTACCGCGTCATCCCGGTCAACCCGCGTGAAGCCGGCAAGGAAATCCTCGGCGAAAAGGTCTATGCCAGCCTGAGCGAACTCCCGGTGAAAGTGGACATGGTGGATTGTTTCCGCAATTCCGAAGCCATCCCGCCCATCGCCGATGAAGCAATCAAGATCGGCGCCAAGGTTTTGTGGATGCAGCTTGGCGTGCGCCATGATGAAGCCGCCACCAAGGCCGAAGCCGCCGGGCTGAAAGTGGTGATGAATCGCTGCCCAAAGATCGAATATGGCCGCCTGTCGCTCGAAATCGGCTGGATGGGGGTGAATACCCGCGTCATTTCGGCCAAGAAACTCCGTCGGATTTGAAATCATGACCCAGCAAGCAGATGAATACGGCTTCGACACCTTGCAGGTGCATGCCGGCACCGCGCCCGAGCCGAATACCGGCGCCCGCAGCACACCGATTTTCCAGACCACAGCCTATGTTTTCGACGATGTGGACCATGCCGCTTCGCTGTTCAACCTGCAAACCTTCGGCAATATCTATACCCGCCTGACCAACCCGACCACGGCGGTGCTGGAGCAGAAGGTGGCAGCGCTGGAAAATGCCCGTGCCGCCACGGCCGTGGCTTCGGGCCATGCGGCGCAGCTTGTGGCTTTCCACATGCTGATGAGCCCAGGCGACCATGTGGTGGCCTCGCGCAAACTTTATGGCGGCTCGATCACCCAGTTCATGCACAGTTTCAAGCGTTTTGACTGGCATGCCAGTTTTGTCGATCCCGACGATATCGCCGCCGTGGCCGCCGCGATCACGCCACGCACCAAGGCGGTGTTTGTGGAAAGCCTGGCCAATCCGGGCGGCGTGATCTGTGATCTTGAAGCGCTGGCCAAAGTGGCGCATGACGCCGGCATTCCGCTGATCGTGGATAACACCATGGCCACGCCCTATCTGTGCCGACCGAAGGATTGGGGCGCCGATGTGATCCTGCATTCGGCGACCAAATTCCTGGGCGGCCACGGCAATTCAATGGCTGGTGTGATCGTGGATGCCGGCACATTCAATTGGGGCCAGAATGACAAATTCCCCCATATCGCCGCCCCCACGCCGGCCTATCACGGCCTGTCTTTCTACGAGACATTCGGCGACATGGCCTTTGCCGTGTCCTGCCGTGCGGTGAGTTTGCGCGATCTCGGCCCGTCGCTGTCCCCGTTTAATGCCTTCATGATCCTCACCGGCATGGAAACGCTCAGCCTGCGCATGCAGAAACATTGCGCCAATGCGCAAGTGGTGGCGGAATTCCTGGCCCAGCATCCGAAAGTGGCCTGGGTCAGCTATGCCGGCCTGCCCAGCGACCGCTACCATGCCCTGGCCAAGAAATACCTGCCGAAAGGCGCCGGCTCGGTTTTCACCTTTGGCGTCAAGGGCGGCTATGCCGCCGGCATCAAGCTGGTGGAAACCGTGAAGCTATGGTCGCATCTGGCCAATATCGGTGATACCCGCAGCCTGATCATCCACCCGGCCTCCACCACGCATCGCCAGCTTACGCCCGAGCAGCGGGCCGGTGCCGGTGCCGGCGACGACACGATCCGGCTATCGGTCGGCATTGAGGATGTGGCCGATCTTATCCGCGATCTGGATGCCGGGCTGAACGCCGTCTGAATTCAGTCGGCGTCACCCCCGCCTGCTTGGTGAAAAAGCGGGTGAAATAGGCCGGATCGTCAAAGCCGAGCGAATAGGCGATTTCCTTCACCGATAACAGCGTGAAGGTCAGGTCGCGCCTGGCTTCGGCGATCAGGCGCTGGTTTATGGCGCCCAAAGCCGAACAGCCAAAGGCGGCGCGGCACACCCGGTTGAGATGAACATCGGAAATGCCGAGCCGGCCGGCATAAAAGGCCAGGCCGCGCTGGCTGCGGAAATGCTGATCCAGCAGCATGCGGAACTGCGCCGCATGGCGATTGGGCCGGCCGGCCTCGGCATCGGCAGCCAGCACGCGGCCGAGTGTGATCAGCAACACGGTCAGTTGCGCCTCGATGAAACCCAGACGGCCCGGGCTGGAGCCAGCATAATCCAGCGCGATGGCCGCCACCGCCTGGGCCACCGGCAGCGCCGCCCAATCCGGCAAAGGCAGGATGCGTGATTGCGCCAGCATAGGCCGCAATTCCGGCGCCGCCTGCGGCATCTGCAAAGCCTGCCCGGCCAGAAGTGTGATGACATGGCCTTCGGTATCCGGCGAAAAACGGAAGCCGTGCGTCACCCCCGGCATCACCAGCACCGCCACCGGCGGCGGCAAGGGCAGCCAGTGCTCCCCCAGCAGGCATTCCGCGCGCCCCCGGGTCATGTTCAGAATTTGAAACAGGCCGGCATT
>DLGP01000010.1:2353-10762 GCA_002482765.1 Alphaproteobacteria bacterium UBA7691 | reverse complement strand
CTCGCCATAAAGCGCATAGGTCGGCACCGCCTGCGCCGTTTTTCGCTCCCGCCTCATGTTTGGATTATCCAATCCTTTGTTGCCTCTGTCCATCGCCGCCGGTCGTCCTGCGGCCTAGTTTCCGATCAAAGGGGAGGACACCACCATGCGCACGCAAGTCGCCATTATCGGCGCCGGCCCGGCCGGCCTGCTGCTCGGACAATTGCTGCACAAGCACGGCATCGATGCCGTTATCCTGGAACAGCGCAGCGCCGATTATGTGCTGGGCCGCATCCGTGCCGGTGTGATCGAGACCGGCACCGCTGACCTGCTGGAGCAAGTGGGTTGCGCCGAGCGCATGCGGCGCGAAGGCCTGGTGCATGAAGGCATCGAGATCAGCTTCGGCGGCGAGCGCCATGCCATCAACTTCCAGCGCCTGATCGGCCGCAGCGTGATCGTGTATGGCCAGACCGAAATCACCCGCGACCTGATGGAAGCGCGTGCGGCGTGCGGCGCCACCACCCTCTATGAAGCCGAGGATGTGACACTGCATGATATCGGCAGCGCAAAACCCTATGTCACCTTCCGCAAGGATGGCGTGGAACAGCGGCTGGATTGCGATTTCATCGCCGGCTGCGACGGTTCGCATGGCATCAGCCGGCGCAGCATCCCGGCCGGCATCATGCAGCTTTATGAACGCGCCTATCCCTTTGGCTGGCTCGGCATTCTGGTGGATAAGCCACCGCTTTCCGAAGAACTGATTTATGCCAACCATGAGCGCGGCTTTGCGCTCTGCTCAATGCGCTCGCCCACCCGCAGCCGGCTTTATATTCAATGCACACTGGAAGATCGGGTGGAAGACTGGAGCGATGCACGCTTCTATGCCGAATTGCGCCAGCGCCTGGATGAGCGCGCCATCGCCAAGCTGGAAGAAGGCCACTCGATTGAAAAAAGCATTGCGCCGTTGCGCAGCTTTGTGGCCGAGCCGATGCGCTATGGCAATCTGTTCCTGGCCGGCGATGCCGCGCATATCGTGCCGCCCACCGGCGCCAAGGGGCTCAATCTCGCCGCCAGCGACGTGCATTATCTGAGCCAGGCGCTGATCCGGCATTACCATGAAAAATCCGCCAGCGGGCTGGAAGGCTATTCCGCCCAGGCACTGAGCCGGGTGTGGAAAGCGGTGCGCTTCTCCTGGTGGATGACCACGCAATTGCATCGTTTCCCGGATGCCAGCGCGTTTGAGCAGAAAATCCAGCGTACCGAACTGGAATACCTCGTCGGCTCGGATCATGCCCAGCGCGCCCTGGCGGAGAATTACGTCGGGCTGCCTTACTGATCTGATCGGGTCTCGGCCAGCAGCCAGGCGCGGTAATCCGGATTGCCGCCCGGCCCGGCCGGGATCGGCAACACGCAGGGCACGCTATAGCTATGCGCAGCCTTCACCGCCTCGGTTGCCGCTGCCACAAGATCGGGCCGGGTCTTGAGGATCAGCACGGTTTCCTCGCCGCGTTCCAGTTTGCCCTGCCACCAATAAAGCGAGCGCATGCCGGGCAGGATATTGGCGCAGGCGGCCAGCCGCTGCCCCAGCACCGCCTCGGCCACCCGCTCGGCCTCGGCAACCGAGGCGCAGGTGACATAAAGCAGCGTGATATCGTCAGCCGACATGGCGCCCGCCGCTATAATAGCGCCGCGCCTTGCCATGCCACAGCATGATCGCCCCCATCAGCACCAGCAGCGCACCAAGCTGGTGCAATGCGCCCAGCAGCACCGGCACATGCAGCAGCAAAGTGGCGATGCCGAGCCCAACCTGCACCAGCACCATGCCGAGCAGCATATGGCGCGCCCCATTGGCCACGCGGCCGGCATAGCAGAACCAGATCAGCACGGCAAAGAGCAATACCGCATAGGCCAGCATGCGGTGCTGGAACTGCACGGTAAGCGCATTCTCGAAGATGTTGTGCCACAGCGGCGTCATCACCCCCAGGCCATCGGGGATGAACTTGCCTTCCATCAGCGGCCAGGTGTTATGCGCCAGCCCGGCATTCATGCCCGCCACCAAGCCACCCGACAGGATTTGCAGATAGACCAGGGCAACAAAGGCAATCACCAGGCCGCCGCCGGCCGGGCTTTGCATAGTGGCGCCACGCGCCATGGAGAGCGCACCCCAGACCAGATAGGCAAAAATGGCAAAGGCCAGGCCAAGATGCAGCGTCAGCCGGTAATGGCTGACATCGGGATGATCCACCAGCCCGCTGGCCACCATGAACCAGCCGACTGCACCTTGTGCACCGCCCAAAGCCAGCATCAGCAGCAGATGCAGATGCATGCCCTGCGGGATGCGACGGCGCAGCCAGAACCACAGCAGCGGCAACGCAAAGGCCAAGCCGATCAGGCGGCCGAGCAGGCGGTGGATATATTCAAACCAGTAGATTTCCTTGAAGCCAGCCAGGTCCATGCCCAGATTGATCTTCTGGTATTCCGGGAATTGTTTGTATTTCTCGAATTCGGCCAGCCAGGCGGCTTCCGAGAGCGGCGGCAGCCAGCCGGTGATCGGGCGCCATTCCACCATCGACAGGCCGGAATTGGTCAGCCGGGTCAGGCCGCCAATCACCACCATCAGCGCCACCAGGCCGGCGACGATGAACAGCCAGCGCGCCAGATGTTTTTGCGCATGCATCTCCATACTCCTCAGCGTTTTTTGCGCGCCCGCAAATCAATGGCGCCGGGGCGCTGGCGCGGGTCTTCGTTGCCAGCAAATATCCTGGTCTTCTGCACCTTCTGGGTGCCGGTGGTGGGCAGGCTGTCCACAAACAGCAGCCAGCCCGGTGCCTTGAAATAGGCCAGACGCTCGTTGCACCAAGCAAAAAGCTGATCGGCCAGCGCGGCATCGCCCGCCATGCCGGGCATCGGCAGGATACAGGCCATCACCTCTTCCTCGCGGATTTCATCCGGCACCGCCAGCACCGCCACCTGGGCCACGGCGGCATGGCTTTGCAGCACAGCCTCGATCTCGGCAGCGGCGATATTCTCGCCCGAGCGGCGGATGATATTCTTCATGCGATCAACAAAATACAGCATGCCGTCATCCGCCATGCGCACCACGTCGCCGGTATGAAACCAGCCGCCGCGCCAGGCTTCATCGGTGGCCGCCTGGTTCTTGAGATAGCCGCTGAAAAAACCGCGCCTTGGCTCGGCGGCGCTATGGCGCACCAGCAATTCGCCCTCCTGGCCGCGCGGCACTTCCTGGCCCTGGGCATCGGCCACCATCGCCTCCAGGCCCGGCATCGGCCGGCCGAAGGCGCGGGTATCGACCTGGCGCGGCTCAAAGGCATCGGCAAACACCCGGCCGGTTTCGGTCATGCCCCACACTTCCACCAGCGGAAAGCCGAAACGCTGCTCAAAGGCATGATGCAGTTGCGGCTCCACACCAGCACCAAAGCCGAAGCGCACGCTATGCTCACGCTCCAGCGGCGAGACTGGCTGGTTGAGCAGCAAGGGCGGCACCACGCCGAGATAATGAATGATGCTGGCGCGGGTCTCTACCACTTCCGCCCACCAGCGTGTCGGACTGAAACGCTCGGGCAATATCAGGCAATGCGCGCCCAGGATGGCGCAGCTCACCGTGATGGCCTGATGGTTCATATGAAACAGCGGCAGCGGATTATAGAACCGCTCCTGCCCCGGCTGCATGGTGAAGTTGCCGCCGAAATTGCCATACCAGGCGCCGGCATTGAGATAATAATAGTTGGTCAGCACGCAGCCCTTGGGCCGCCCGGTGGTGCCCGATGTATAAAGCAATCCGGCTTCCGTCTGCTGCCCCGGCTCTCCGCTCTGCGCCGCGCTCTGTGGCGCCGGCAGGCTGGCCGGCAACACCGTGCCATCGATCACCGGCAACGGCTTTTCGCTGCGCTCGGCGGCCACAAGCTGCATGTCGGCCAGACGCGCCGGCAGCGTAACAACCAGATCAGCCTCGGCATGCTGCATCTGATACAGCATCTCATCATGCCGGTAATCCGGGTTGATCGGCACGATGCCAACCCCCAGGGCATTCAGCGCCAGGAAATGATAAAAAAACTCCGGCCGCATCTCCAGCAGCAGGCCGACGCGATGGCCGATGCCATAACCCGCTGCGGCATAAAGCTGGCGCCAGTTCTCCACCTGGGCCGCCACCTCGGCAAAGCTCAATTCCAGTCCATCCGGCCAGTAATCCCGCCCAGGCCGCGCCGGCAGACAAAGAAACGACTTGCCAGGATGCGCCGCCACCGTGGCGGCAAAAGCGGCATGAACCGAAGCGGGCAAACTCATCGTGCGTTTCCTGATTTTCAGTTTTTCAGCGCAGGAACAATAGCACAAGCATCAGGCTGCCCAAGAGGATGCGGTAATAGGCAAAGGGCGCGAAGCCATAGCGATTGATAAAGGTGATCACCGAACGCACCACCAGCAGCGCGCTGAGAAAGGCCACCAGGAAACCAAGCCCGATCACGCCGCCATCCTTGAGGCTGAGATTGTGCCAGTTTTTCATCAGGTCATAGGCGGTGGCCGCAGCCATGGTGGGCATGGCGAGGAAAAAGCTGAATTCGGCGGCGGCGGCGCGCTGCACGCCGAGCAGGCGGGCGCCGATGATGGTGGCGCCGGAGCGCGACACGCCGGGGATCATTGCCAGGCATTGGATAAAGCCGATCTTGAGCGACAGCCGGAAACGGAAATCATCCACACTGGCCACCTCGCCACGGCCAACAAACCGCTCCACCGCCAGGATGATGAAACCGCCAATAATCAGCGCCACCGATACGACCCAGGGATTGAACAACACGCCCTTGATGAAGCCATGCGCAAAAAAGCCGATCACCATCGCCGGCAGGAAAGCGAAGAGCAGGTTGACCGTAAAGCGGTTGGCACGTTCATCGCGCCCCAGACCGCGCAGGGTATCGTAAAGCCGGCGCCAATAGACCAGGCACACCGCCAGGATGGCGCCAAGCTGAATCGCGATCTCAAACACCTTGCCGGGCGGCCCTTCGAAACCGAGCAGATCACCCAGCAGGATGAGATGCCCGGTGGAGGATACCGGCAGGAATTCGGTCAGGCCTTCAACTAGGCCAAGCAGCAGGGCTTTCAGATACAGGCTGTCCATCACTTATCTGCCAAGTTTATGCGCGGCCGCCATTGAGACAGATTCGCGCTCTCGCGTCGCTAGACTGAGGCGCGACACGCCGTCGCGCCGCCATGAACGATAGCGGAACAATCGCGCTTTCGCACGCGGACTTGCCGATATTCGGCATAGTCATTAAGTAGTATTTCTGTAAACACCGCTCAGGCCTGTGTCATGACCCATGGGCGGCCAGGAGATTACCCGATGTTCGGCTTTCTGTTTGGCAAGAAAAAGAAGACCAACGCCGCCGGCCAGGCGTTGATCCCGATGTGGCATGAAGTGGCGATGACGGTGATCGGCGAGCGCTCGGTCACTGTGGTGAAGGCGCCATTCAGCGCCACCCAGACCGACGACATCGCCCGTGTTGCCATGCGCTACTACATGCGCGCCTTCCCCAATACCGTGCCGGTGATGGTGACCTTCGATCCGATGGACCCGGATCAGCGCGCCTTGTTCATCGGCCCGCGTGACTTCACCGATGCCTTGCAGAAATACCAGATCGGCGATTTCAAATTCTCTGTGGTGAATGTTGAAGTGCCGTTCATCCCCTGGTTCATCAAGGAAGACCTTGAAGCAAAGGCGCAGCAGCAGGCCGAAAACCAGGCCGCCGAGAAAAAGGCCGAGGACTGAGTTCAGGAATACACCGCCTGCTCGAAAGCGTAGAAGGCATCCAGGGTTTGCGGATCGGGGAATGGCAGCATCTGCGCCAGCAGCGCGCCGGCAATGCCGCGCGCCGGATCGATCCAGAAATAGCTGTTGCAGCGCCCGGCCCAAGCGCCGCTATAGGCGGCGCGGCCTTCTGCCGTGGCTTCCGGATTGAGCGCCAGGCCATAGCCGAATTTCCAGCGCCGCCCCGGGAAGTAGCGCCGTTCGCCGGTATTGGGGGCGGCGCCGGCGGGAAAGCCATTGGCATTCAGATCGCCAATCTGGTTTTCGAACATCAGCGCAATGGTTTCCGGCTTCAGCACGCCCAAGCCGCCTTGCAGGAACAGGCCCATGAAGCGGGTGAAATCGGTGATGCTGCCATAGAGGCCGCCGCCGCCCATAAAAAATTCCGGCTGCTGCGGCACTTCATGCTGCATCACTTGCAGGCTGCCATCGGGCTGGCGGTGATGCATGCTGGCCAGCCGCGCAGTCTGATCCGGCCGCAGCACAAAGCCAAGATCACGCAGGCCAAGCGGCGCGCAGATATGGCGCTGGATATACTCTTCGAGCGACAGGCCGCTGGCGCGCTCCACCAACAGCCCGACATAATCCGTGCTCATGCCATATTCCCAGCGTTTGCCGGGATCAAACAGCATCGGCAGATCAAGCGCCTTCAGCTTGCAGGTGCCAATGCGCGGGATAGCCTGCTGCTGCGCATAGGTGAGCAGGGCCTTGTTCCAGGTATCGTAGGAAAAACCCGATGTGTGGGTGAGCAGATGGTGCAGCGTGATCGGCCCGCGCACCGGGCGCAACACCGCCTCGCCCGCCGCATCCAGACTTTCCAGCACCTGGCGCGACGGCAATTCCGGCAGCATGGCCTCAACACTGCTATCAAGCGCCAGCCGGCCCTGCTCCACCAGTTGCATCGCCGCCGTGCTGGTCACCAGCTTGGTCAGCGAAGCAAGCCAGCCGATAGTATCGTCGGTCATCGCCGCGTCGCTGCCGATCCGGCGCTTGCCTAACGCGCCGCTGGCAAAGCGGCCCTGGGCATCAATCACCGCATAAGCCATGCCGGGCACATGGCCGGCAGCGATGAAGGGGGCAAGCGCCGCATCCAGGCTCATGCGCAGCGTTGCCTCAGCCGAAGCGGTTGTTGGTGTTGAAACCACGCGGCACCACACGGCCCGCCTGGGCGCGCTCGGCACGGAATTCCTTCAGATCATGTTCGGTCTTGGTGCGGCCGGCCTTGTCGGTCCAGCTCAGGCCATCCTTCAGCGTGAAGGTCTTGGCATCCGACAGGCTGCCATCCTTGTATTTCTGCAAGGTGATGCCGCGCCCCTTGGTCATTTCCGGCACCTGATCGAGCGGGAAGATCAGCAGCTTGCGGTTATTGCCCACCACAGCCACATGGTCGCCTTCAACATTGGCGCAGACACAGGCCTCGCCCGGCGCCTGCACATTCAGCACCTGCTTGCCGGTTCGGGTTTGCGCCAGCATCTCGGCCTCGGGGCAGATGAAGCCGCGCCCATCGCTGGAAGCAACCAGGAATTTGCGCTCGCCCTGATATTTGAACAGCGTGACGATATCCTGATCGTTGCCCAGATCGACGGTCAGCCGCACCGGCTCGCCATGGCCACGGCCACGCGGCAGCTTGTCGCAAGTGATGGTATAGGCGCGGCCATTGGTGCCGAACAGGATCAGCTTGTCGGTGCTTTCCACATGCAGCCAGAAGCGGCCCTTGTCGCCTTCCTTGAAGGCGGCATTGCCATCATCCTGCACATGGCCCTTGAGCGCGCGGATCCAGCCCTTCTCCGAACAGATCACGGTGAGCGGTTCACGCTCCACCAAAGCCTCGAAGGCTTCTTCGGAAATCTGCGGCGCATCGGCCACATTGCTGCGGCGGCGGCCCAAAGCGGTCTTGGGGCCGAACTTCTTCTTGATCTCCTGCACCTCGGTGGAAATGGCCTGCCAGCGCTGGGCTTCATCGGAAAGCAGCGACTTGAGCCGCTGCAATTCCTCGGAAAGCTGCTTGTGCTCGGTGCGGATTTCCATTTCCTCAAGCCGGCGCAGGCTGCGCAGGCGCATGTTGAGGATCGCTTCGGCCTGATTGTCAGTCAGCTTGAAGCGCTGCATCATCACAGGCTTCGGCTCGTCCTCATGCCGGATGATGGCGATCAATTCATCAAGATTGAGATAGGCGATCAGGAAACCATCGAGCAATTCCAGACGGCGCTCGATCTGGCTCTGGCGATAGCGGCTGCGCCGCTCCAGCACTTCCATGCGATGGTTCAGATAGGCTTGCAGGGCTTCACGCAGGTTCATCACCCGCGGCACCTTGCCGCCATCCAGCACATTCAGATTAAGCGGGAAACGGATTTCCAGATCGGTGGCGCGGAACAGGCTTTCCATCAGCACCGCAGGATCGACATTGCGGCTTTTCGGCTCCAGCACCAGCCGCACATCCTCGGCCGATTCATCGCGCACATCACCCAGCAGCGCCAGCTTCTTGTCGTTGATCAGCTCGGCGATCTTTTCGATCAGCTTGGATTTCTGCACCTGATAGGGAATCTCGGTGACCACCACCTGCCAGGCGCCGCGCTGCAATTCCTCCTGCTCCCAGCGGGCGCGCAGGCGGA
>DLGP01000010.1:0-2336 GCA_002482765.1 Alphaproteobacteria bacterium UBA7691 | reverse complement strand
GTGCGATAGGCTTCCAGCCGCGTCGCCGCCGGCTCCACCAGGATGCCGCCGGTGGGAAAATCCGGCCCCGGGATCATTTCCACCAGCTTTTCGATACTGGCATTGGGATGTTTGATCAGATGCAGCAGGCCATCGCATAGCTCGGGCAGGTTATGCGGCGGGATCGAGGTGGCCATGCCCACGGCGATGCCGCTGGCGCCATTGGCCAGCAGATTGGGCAGGCCGGCCGGCAGCACCAGCGGTTCTTCCTCGGTGCCGTCATAGGTCGGGCGGAAATCCACCGTGTCCTGATCCAGCCCGGCCAGCAGCACGTCGGCAATCTCGGTCAGGCGCGCTTCGGTGTAGCGCATCGCCGCTGCGTTATCGCCGTCGATATTGCCGAAATTGCCCTGGCCATCCACCAGCGGATAGCGCTGGGCAAAATCCTGCGCCAGACGCACCAATGCGTCATACACCGACTGGTCGCCATGCGGATGGTATTTACCGATCACATCGCCAACCACGCGGGCGCATTTTTTGTAGCCGGCGGCGGGGTCCAGCTTGAGCAGCCGCATGGCATAAAGCAGCCGGCGCTGCACCGGCTTGAGGCCGTCGCGCGCATCGGGCAGCGACCGCGCCGTGATGGTGCTCAGGGCATAGGCCAGGTAACGCTCCGACAGCGCCGTGGATAGCGGCACATCGCGGATCGAATCAGGGAAATCCTGCGGGGGGACATGTTTGCTCATGGCGGCGTTATAGCACCCGCCGCCGCAAAATCACCAGATATAGCCAGGGTTTTGCGCAACACCTCAAGCAGTCGTGGCCGGGCGGCCGGCAGCGGGCCGTGCAGGGCGGCAAACAGGCGATGCTCCAGGAAATGCCCGGTCAGTTCCAGCCCGGCCAGCACATCGCGGCCGGGATCGTTGGCCGGCGGCAGGCCCCTGCCCGGCACCAGAAAGGCCGGCAAATCCAGCAGGCGGCCGGCATAGGGCGCCGCAGCCTCCACCGAAACCGCCCGGCCGGAACGCGGCGAAACATGGCTCAGGCCAATACGCGCCCCGGTGGCGGCACAGCTTTCCAGATCCAGGCCATAGCCCATCTCGGCCAGCAGGCCCAGTTCCCAGCGCACATAGAGCGCCGCCCAATCGGCCGGATCGGGCATTTCGGCCATGGTTTCCAGCAGCAGCCTTGTGCCGGCAAACAAAGCCGGATGCGGCTCGCGTTCCGGCAGGGTGGCTTCCACCAGGGCCAGCGCCGCGCTCAGGCCGGCCAGCCGGGCAGCATCATCCAGCATCAGCGCGGCGGGATGGCTCAGGGCTTCAAGACTGTAATGCCCGAGATGCTCAGGCAGCCGCGCCCGCCAGGCCGCCCGCACCACCTGGCCCGGCTGCATGGCGCCGCCTTTGGCACCGCCCGAGCCGCGCAGCAGCCCGGCATGGCGGCCGCGCTGCTCGGTCAGCAACGACACGATGCGGGCATTCTCGCCATGATGGCGGATGCTCAGCACCACCGCATCGTCGCTCCATTCCATGCCGAAATCGTTCCGTTCTGTTCGCCCGTGTTCCCTGGTGTTCGCAGCCCAGGCAAGTGCTTGAATTAGCTTAGCACAGAAAATACGAAATAAGAACATTGCCAGGAATGCCTTTGAGCAGAATCACCCCGCCGTGACGGCGGGCAGGCATTTTCAATCGATCTGAAATACCCGCACCGCCGCATAGCTTGCGACAGCGAGTAGATTGGCGGTCGGTGAGAATGCGAGACCGCTCCCTATTGAGTATTCTCGGGAAACCTCAGCGGCGAGTTCAGGCCGATCTGCATGCCACAGCCGGATCATCCCGTCAGAGGTACTGGTGGCAATAAAACGGCCATCAAAGCTCCAGGCTATTGTCTGGCTCGCCAAGGCCGAACCAGAAAAATCGCCGCCATACTCATGCAGCACCTGGCCGGTAGCAGCATCCCAAACCTTGATATCCGAGGGGGCTGATGCCTTGATGCCGCCGATCGGACTCTTGATGAAGGCTATTTTTCTGCCATCCGGACTCCATGCCGTTGAAGCCGATGAAATGTCGAAGGGATGGAAGCTGGCTATTTGCCTGCCGGTTGAGAACTCAATGATTTCCTGGCGCGACTGCACACCGAAGGCGAGGCGGCTGCCATCAGGACTGAATGTCAGGCTATGTGGCAGCAGGCCGGGCAGGGCAACCGTTTCCCGCGACCAATCCGCTGTGTTGTAGACAAATACTGCATTCTCCCGCCCATGCCGAACAATCAGACGATTGGCCGAAGAGCTGTATGAAAATGACCGGGGTTGATTCTTAATGTAGGCTTTCGGGTCATCTGCTGATGCCGGTCCGGCG
>DLGP01000037.1:11378-11537 GCA_002482765.1 Alphaproteobacteria bacterium UBA7691 | reverse complement strand
CAGGATCATGTTCGCGTATTCGCCCAGGAAGAACAGGGCGAAATGCATCGACGAATATTCCACCTGATAGCCGGCCACCAATTCGGCTTCCGCTTCCGGCAAATCGAACGGATGGCGGTTGGTTTCGGCCAGGGTCGAGATGAAGAAGATCACGAACAT
>DLGP01000037.1:9039-11216 GCA_002482765.1 Alphaproteobacteria bacterium UBA7691 | reverse complement strand
TCGAGGCCCAGCCGGCGATGATGATGCCGTAGACACCGAGCGAGGAAATCGCAAACAGATACAGCACGCCAACATTGAGATCGGAAATCACCCAGCCCTCGGCCACCGGGATCACCGCCCAGGCGATCAGGGCCAGGATGAAGGTGAGGCACGGCGCCATGATGAACAGGATCTTGTTGGCGCCCGATGGAATGATCGGTTCCTTGAAGATCAGCTTCACGGCATCGGCGAAAGGCTGCAACAGGCCGAACGGGCCAACCACATTGGGGCCCATGCGCAACTGCATGGCGGCAAGCACCTTACGCTCCATCAGCGTGAGATAGGCCACTGCGATCAGCAGCGGCACCACCAGCGCCAGGATATTCGCCAGGATCAGGGCGCCGGGCCACACATAGCCCTGCCAGAGTATCTGCCAGAAGGTATCAGTCATCGGAGCCCGTCATCGCCAGGGTTTCGCCGCGCATCACGCTGGAGCATTCCGCCATTGTGGAAGAAGCGCGGGCGATCGGGTTGGTCAGGTAGAAATCATGCAGGATGGGCGCAAAGGGCGCAGCATCCAAGGCACCAGCGGCGCCGAAACTGCCCCAGGCAGCCGGCGCGATATGATCGACATTGCCGAAATGCGGCGCCACGTCCAACATGCGCTGGCGCAAGGCGCGCTGCGTGTCATAGGGCAGCCGCTGGCCGAGCACATCCGACAAAGCACGGATGATGGTCCAGTCCTCGCGTGCATCACCCGGGGTGGCCACGGCGCGGCGGCCAAGTTGCACGCGGCCTTCGGTATTGACCCAGATCGCGTCCTTCTCGGTGTAGGTGGCACCGGGCAGCACCACATCGGCGCGGCGTGCGCCGGCATCGCCATGGCTGCCTTGGTAGATCACAAACACATTGCCAAGCTTGGAGGTATCAAATTCATCGGCGCCAAGCAGATAGATCGCCTTGATGGCGCCACTCTGGGTATCGGCAATAATACCCTGGATGCCGCCTTCACAGGCAAAGCCCAGGTCCAGCGCGCCAACACGGCCAGCCGCCGTGTGCAGCAGGTTGAAGCCGTTCCAGCCGTCTTTCACCAGGCCGCAGCGATCCGCCACCTGCCAGGCCAGGCCCAGCACCGCTTCGCCATCCTGCCGCGCCAAGGCGCCCTGCCCCAGGATCAGCATCGGGTTCTTGGCCGCCTTCAGCACCTCGGCAAAAGCATGCGTGCCATCGGCAATCGCCTTCAGCACATCCGGGCCGGCGCCGAGATGGTCATACTTGTAGGTCAGTTCAGCCGCTTCGCCGATCAGCGCAATCTTCACATTGCCGCGCAGATAGCGCTTGCGGATGCGGGCATTCAACACCGCCGCCTCATGGCGCGGATTGCTGCCCACGATCAGGATCGCATCGGCCTGGTCAATGCCGGCAATGGTGGAATTGAACAAATAGCTGGCGCGATTGGCCGGATCGAGCCTGGCGCCTTCCTGGCGGCATTCGACCCGGCTGGAGCCGAGCTTCTGCATCAGGTCCTTCAGCGCCATCACACTTTCGGCGCAGGCCAGGTCGCCGGCAAGGGCGGCAAGCTGGTCGCCCGAGAGGCCCTTCAGGCCCTTGGCAATGGCGGCAAAGGCTTCATTCCAGCTTGCCGGTTGCAGCTTGCCGTTGATCCGCACATAGGGCTGGTCAAGCCGGCGCTTCTTCAGGCCGTCATAGACAAAGCGGGTCTTGTCGGAAACCCATTCCTCGTTCACCGCCTCGTTGAGCCGCGGCAGGAAACGCATCACCTCGCGGCCACGCACATCAACGCGGATATTGCTGCCCAAAGCGTCCATCACGTCCACGCTCTCGGTCTTGCGCAATTCCCACGACCGGGCGGTGAAGGCATAGGGCTTCGAGGTCAGCGCCCCAACCGGGCACAGGTCGATCACGTTGCCCGACAATTCAGAGGCGAAGGCTTTTTCCAGATAGGTGGTGATTTCGGTATCCTCACCACGGCCAACCGCGCCCAGATCCGGCACACCAGCCACTTCGGTAGCGAAGCGGACGCAGCGCGTGCAATGGATGCAGCGCGTCATCGTGGTGGCCACCAGCGGCCCCATATTCTTGTCTTTGACGGCGCGCTTGTTCTCGTCGTAGCGCGAACCGCCCTTGCCGTAGCCCATCGACTGGTCCTGCAAGTCGCATTCGCCGCCCTGGTCGCA
>DLGP01000037.1:7862-8998 GCA_002482765.1 Alphaproteobacteria bacterium UBA7691 | reverse complement strand
CGCCTTCGCGGGCCTTCTTGACCAGCGGCGTGTCGGTCTTGATCACCATGCCATCAGCCGCCGGCATGGCGCAGGAAGCAATCGGCTTCGGCGCCTTCTCCTGCTCCACCAGGCACATGCGGCAATTGCCGGCGATGCTCAGGCGCTCGTGGTAGCAGAAACGCGGAATTTCCTTGCCGGCCAGTTCACAGGCCTGCAACACCGTGGTGCCGGGCTCGACCGTGACCTGAATGCCGTCGATGGTCAACGTGGGCATGTTCATGCGCTTCCGTATAAAAACAACTTGCTATCAGCTATCGCTGGCCGCACGTGGCGTCGGTGTCGTCACGCTTGCGGGCCTTTGGACACCGGCACCGGCAGGGGCGCTGGGGGCAGAGGCCATCGCACTAGCTGGTGGTGTCAAAGAAGCCGGCTGGCTCGGCCGGAATCCCCTTTGTTCAATGATCAGCCGTGGTGTCTGGTTTGGTTCAGTCATTGGAATTTCCTCTCATCTCAGTCCGTAATCACGGTGATGTATTTATAGTCGGTAGGACGCAAAATAGCTCCTCGACTACCTCCGATCTTCTCAACGAACTGCGCTTGATCGTTTACCAGCCACAACTCCTCTATGAATATATGCCCCGAATCAGGGTAACTGCTCGCGAATGAATTCTGACTAAACTTACCCCCGATAAAGCTGTTATCGTTTAACAAAACGATCACCCAGCACCCTCGTCTCTGTCTGTGGAAAAAACTATCCCAAGAGTTACGGGCCTGAATTAGAATCCAGTCTTTCTTTGCAGCAAATTCCAACGCTTTAACAAGGCCAAACGGCCAAAAAATCGGCGCAATCACAAAACAAAAAATAGAAAGCAGCCACGCGCTGATCGGGTACATCGACACAAAACTCTGATCAAAAACCATGCGAATAGGCCACAATAGAATCACAAAATTCAGAATGCTGAAACAAACGGCCTCAAGCAATTTCTCCTGCAATCGGCCATCACGCTGGGGTACTTTTAAGCCATAAAAATACATAGAAATCGCGCCGGGAAGCACGAATGCCCCGAACATCAGCAGCGATTCCAGTTTAATCTCAGGCACAACTTTACTCCGCTGCCACAGGAAGAACCGGCTGGCCGGCATGGTAGGCGTCG
>DLGP01000037.1:7139-7797 GCA_002482765.1 Alphaproteobacteria bacterium UBA7691 | reverse complement strand
GATCAGGCCCTGGATCGGCCAGGCTGCAGCATCGCCAAGCGCGCAGATGGTGTGGCCTTCCACCTGGGTGGTCACTTCGAGCAGCATGTCAATTTCATGCTTCTCGGCCTGGCCCTTCACCAGCCGCTCCATCACGCGCCACATCCAGCCGGTGCCTTCGCGGCACGGCGTGCATTGGCCGCAGCTTTCATGCTTGTAGAATTTCGACAAGCGGGCGATGGCGCGCACCACATCGGTGCTCTTGTCCATCACGATCACCGCCGCCGTGCCAAGGCCCGAGCGATGCGCACGCAGGCTGTCAAAATCCATCAGCACATCGTCGCAGATTGGCTTGGGCAGCAACGGCACCGAGGAACCGCCCGGAATGATGGCCAGCAGGTTATCCCAGCCGCCACGCACGCCGCCGGCATGCTTCTCGATCAGTTCCTTGAGCGGAATGCCCATTTCCTCTTCCACATTGCACGGCTTGTTGACGTGGCCGGAAATGCAGAAAACCTTGGTGCCGGTATTGTTGGGCCGGCCGATGCCGGCAAACCATTCGCCGCCGCGCCGCAGGATGGTGGGCGCCACCGCGATGCTTTCCACGTTGTTCACCGTGGTGGGGCAGCCCCAGACGCCGACATTGGCCGGGAAAGGCGGCTTCAGGCGCGGCTGGCCC
>DLGP01000037.1:4536-7071 GCA_002482765.1 Alphaproteobacteria bacterium UBA7691 | reverse complement strand
CCGCAGATATAGGCGCCGGCGCCGCGATGCACAAACACGTCAAAATCATAGCCTGAGCCGCAGGCATTCTTGCCGATCAGGCCGGCAGCCCGCGCTTCGTCGATGGCGGCTTCCAGCACGTTGGCTTCATAGTGGAATTCGCCGCGGATATAGATGTAAGCCGCCACGGCGCGCATGGCGAAACCGGCCAGCAGGCAGCCTTCGATCAGCTTGTGCGGATCGTGGCGCATCATGTCGCGGTCTTTGCAGGTGCCTGGCTCGCCCTCGTCGGCATTCACCACCAGATAGCTGGGGCGGCCATCCGACTGCTTCGGCATGAACGACCATTTCAGCCCGGTTGGAAAACCGGCGCCGCCACGACCACGCAGGCCAGACTTCTTCATCTCGTCGATGATCCAGTCCTGGCCCTTGGCGATGATGTCCTTGGTGCCATCCCAGTCGCCGCGCCGACGCGCTGCTGCCAGATTCCACGGCTGCTGGCCGTAGAGGTTGGTGAAAATGCGGTCCTTGTCCTGCAACATCGCCGGCTCCGCCCTATTCGCCGCTGCCGGCCGCATTGGCCGGCGGATTGAAACTCAACAAAGTGGTCGGGCCGCCCAGCGGCGCCGAGGTCTGCCGGCCATTCTGCGGGCCGGGCTGCGGCTTCTCGCCACGTTGCAGGCCCTGCAAAATCTTCACCGTGCTGTCGGCATTCAGATCTTCATAGAAGTCGTCGCCCACTTGCATCATCGGTGCGTTCACGCAGGCGCCCAGGCATTCCACCTCAATCACCGTGAACTGGCCATCCGGCGTGGTTTCGCCACACTGGATGCCAAGATGCTTTTCGCAAGCCGCAACGATCTTGTCCGAACCGCGCAGCCAGCAGGGCGTGGTGGTGCAAACCTGCACAAAATGCCGGCCAACCGGGGCCAGATTATACATTGTGTAGAAGCTGGCCACTTCCAGCACGCGGATTTCCGGCACGCTGAGCATTTCCGCGACATGGCGGATCGCCGCCAGCGGCAGCCCGTTGTCATGCTGGCGCTGCGCCAGATCCAGCAGCGGCAAGGTGGCGCTGCGCTGCCGACCCGCCGGATATTTGGCGATGATGGCCTGCGCCTTGGCCAGATTCTCCGCCGTGAAGGCAAAGTCCTTGGGCTGCAATTCGGGGGGAGCCAGGTGCATGCCGCTCATCGGTCGATCTCGCCGAAAACAATGTCCATATTACCGACGATGGAAACCGCGTCGGCCAGCATGTAGCCCTTCGACATGAAGTCGGTGGCTTGCAGATGTGCGAAGCCCGGGGCGCGGATACGGCAGCGATACGGCTTGTTCGAGCCATCCGATATCAGGTAGACGCCGAATTCGCCCTTCGGCGCTTCCACGGCGGCATAAACCTCGCCTTCCGGCACACGATACCCTTCGGTGTAGAGCTTGAAGTGATGGATCAGGGCTTCCATCGAGGTCTTCATCTCGCCGCGCTTGGGCGGCACCACCTTGCGGTCATCGCTGGAGACTGGGCCGCTCTCCGGCATCTTCTCGATACACTGCCGGATGATGCGCACGCTCTGGTGCATCTCTTCCAGGCGGCAGAGATAACGATCAAAACAATCGCCGTTTTTGCCCACCGGGATATCAAAATCCAGCTCGTCATAGGTTTCATACGGCTGCGACTTGCGCAAATCCCAGGCCACGCCAGAGCCGCGCAGCATCACGCCGGAGAAACCCCAATCCATCGCATCCTTGGCCGAGATCACGCCGATATCGACATTACGCTGGCGATAAATCCGATTCTCGGTCAGCAGGTTTTCAACATCGGTCAGCACCGGCTGCACGCGGTCGCAATAATTGAAGATATCTTCGGCCAGGCCCTTCGGCAGGTCCTGGTGCACGCCGCCAGGGCGGAAATAGGCTGCGTGCATGCGGGCGCCGGAAACCCGCTCGTAGAATTCCATCAGCTTTTCGCGTTCCTCGAAGCACCACAAGGCCGGCGTGGTGGCGCCAACGTCGAGGGCATGCGTGGTCACGTTCAGCAGGTGGTTCAGCAGGCGGCCGATCTCGGAATACAGCACACGCACAAACTGGCCGCGACGCGGCACTTCCAGGCCCAGCAGGCGCTCGGTGGCGAGCGCGAAGGCATGTTCCTGGTTCATCGGCGCGACGTAATCCAGGCGGTCGAAATACGGCACTGCCTGTAGATAGGTCTTGTGTTCGATCAGCTTCTCGGTGCCGCGATGCAGCAGGCCGATATGCGGATCGCAGCGTTCAACGATCTCGCCATCCAGCTCCATCACCAGACGCAGCACACCATGCGCCGCCGGATGCTGCGGGCCGAAATTCAGGGTGTAATTGGCAATCGCGACTTCAGCCATGTTACGCCTTCGCCTTCTCGTCGCCGGGCAGCACGTATTTTGCGCCTTCCCAGGGACTCATGAAATCAAAGCGGCGGAATTCCTGGGTCAGTTGCACCGGTTCGTAGATCACGCGCTTCTGCTCGTTGTCGTAGCGCACTTCGACATGGCCGGAGAGCGGGAAATCCTTGCGCAGCGGATGGCC
>DLGP01000037.1:3910-4460 GCA_002482765.1 Alphaproteobacteria bacterium UBA7691 | reverse complement strand
CACGCCATACATGTCCCACACTTCGCGCTCGAACCAGCCGGCCGCAGAGTAGATTCCGATAACCGATGGCACCGGCGTATCCTCGTCGGTCTGCACCGTGACGCGGATCCGCTGGTTCAGCTTCAGGCTGAGCAGGTGATACACCACATCAAAGCGCCGCACACGCTCGGGCCAATCCACGCCCAACACATCCACAAGCTGCACGAACTGGCAATTGCCATCATCGCGCAGGAAGGTCAGCAGCTTGACAATGCGGTCAGCCGGCGCCTCAAGCGTCAGTTCACCCAGGGCAACGCGAAAGCTGGTGACATCGCCCGGCAACGCGCCGGCGATATGCTCGCCAAGCTCACGGAGCGCTTGTTCCTGTTCGGCGAGGAGCGCCTTGTGTTCAACACTTGGGCTGTCAGTCATGGCGGCCCCCGTTCAGCGCGCGATAGTGGTGGTGCGCAGAATCTTCTTCTGCAATTGCAACAGCCCGTAAACCAGCGCCTCGGCGGTTGGCGGGCAGCCCGGCACATAGATATCTACCGGCACGATGCGGTCGCAGCCG
>DLGP01000037.1:2821-3873 GCA_002482765.1 Alphaproteobacteria bacterium UBA7691 | reverse complement strand
CCATTGGCGCAGCTGCCCATCGAAATCACATAACGCGGCTCGGCCATCTGGTCGTAGAGCTTGCGCAGGGCCGGCGCCATCTTGTTGGTCAGCGTGCCGGCCACGATCATCACATCGGAATGGCGCGGCGACGCGCGCGGCATCGAGCCGAATCGATCCAGATCGTAGCGCGCCATATAGGCGTGGATCATTTCCACACCGCAGCAGGCCAGACCAAAAGTCATTGGCCAGAGCGAGCCGGTGCGCGCCCAATTGGCCAGCTTGTCGAGCGAGGAAACCACCACGCCCTTATCAGCCAGCTCGTCGGAAATATCCTTGAAGAACGCATCCTGGGACGAACCAAGTTGCACACCGCCGCTGGCGGGAACCGGATTTGCCGGAGTCTTGTCCATGGCGCCGCTCATTCCCATTCCAGCGCTCCCTTTTTCCACTCATAAATGAAGCCGACGGTCAGCACGCCCAGGAACACAACCATCGACCAGAAACCGAGCAGGCCGATATCGCCGAGCGCCACCGCCCAGGGAAACAGGAAGGCCACTTCAAGGTCGAAGATGATGAACAGGATGGCGACCAGATAGAAGCGCACGTCGAACTGCCGGCGCGAGTCGGAAAACGGCTCGAAACCACATTCGTAGGTGGAATTCTTTTCCGGGTCTGGATTGCGCTTGGCCGCAACAAAAGGCAGCAGCGCCATCACCAGGGCCAGCACGATGGCCAAGCCAAGGAACAGCAGGATCGGCAGGTACTCCCGCAGTAGGGCGTCCACGGTTGCACTCTCCTTTGTACGAAGGAAAACGAGCCCCCTGACAGTCCCACCCGTCCGAGGTCGGAGGCAGTATTAGACCGTTATCTTCCGCACCGCAATAATTTACCCCCCGGATAATCTTCGTAAACGGCCCTTTGCGAGCGAGTCGCAAAAGGCCGATGGAGGCGTGAAATCAAGGGGGTTAACGCGAAAAGGCCACCCTTGTTACAGGGTGGCCTTTTGGGTCGTTTCGCTGCGGTGAATGGCGAGAGTGACGGGACTTGAACCCGCGACCTTCGGCGTGACA
>DLGP01000037.1:0-2803 GCA_002482765.1 Alphaproteobacteria bacterium UBA7691 | reverse complement strand
GCTCTAACCAACTGAGCTACACCCCCGCAGCGGCGGTGGATGTACCCCCCTGGCCGGCATATGTCAAGCGTGGCTGGGCCAGGGGGATCGCTTTTTCAGCAATAGGCGCAATTGCCGGTATCAACCTTGGCCTTGGAGGGCAGGAAACCTTCGATCAACGTGGTCTCGCCGGCATCGCGGCTGCGCTTCAACACCATATTTTGCAGCTTGGCGAAGGCCTTGGTCTCGATCTGGCGCACCCGCTCCTTGGTCACGCCCAACCGCTCGCCCAATTCCTCCAGCGTCACCTTGTCGTCGTTCAGCATGCGCTCGGAAACGATAAGCTGTTCGCGCGGGTTGAGCTGTTGCAGCGATTCGGTGAGCCAGGCGCGGCGCAAGGCGCCGTCATGGCTCGATTCCACCTGCTGCTCCGGATTCGGGCCCGGATCGGGCAGGAAATCCTGAAATGCCTCGCCGCCCTCCTCGCCACCAATCGGCTCGTTCAGCGAATGGTCGCGGCTGCTCAGCCGCATCGCCATGGCCGAAACCTCATTGGGCGACACCTTGAGCGCGGTGGCGATGGCGTTGCGATTCTCGTCATCCAGCGCCAGGCCGCCGCCGGCATTGCCGCCCTCACGTTCCAGCTTGGCGCGCAGCCAGCGCAGGTTGAAAAACAGCGCCTTCTGGCCGGCCGAGGTGCCGGAGCGCACAATTGACCAGTTACGCAGCACATATTCCTGCATCGACGACCGAATCCACCAGGCGGCATAGGTGGAAAAGCGCACGCCGCGTTCCGGGTCAAACCGGTTGATCGCCAGCATCAGGCCGATATTGCCTTCCTGGATCAGGTCGGCCATCGGCAGGCCGTAATTGCGGAACCGGCCAGCGGTGGAAACAACCAGGCGCAGATAGGCCGAAACCATATACTGCATGGCCTGTTGGTCGCCCTGCTCCTTCCAGCGCCGGGCCAGGTCCAGCTCTTCCTCTTCACTGAGCATGGCCTTGTTCATCACGGTCGACAGATAGCGCCGGTCGGCGCCTTCCAGACTACGGCTCGGGGTATTGCGCAGGCTCATTTTCACATCCTCCATCGACTTTCGCACCACACCGCACTACCATTGCACTTCAATGAAACGCCGAAGCGCGGCGGAATTAGTGTCGGGTCGCTATGATCCTGCACCTGGAAGCCAAATCGCGCAACGGGTAATTTCGAGTCGATACGAACTTGTGATGCTGATCACACCTGATCCCAAGCCACTGCCCGACACGGACTGCCCGGAACCCGAAGCCGGCGCAAAAACCATGCTTGCTCAACGGGTTACGCTATTGCTGGATCGTTTGGGCCGGCTGACGCGGGAATTGCAGTTCGCCGATGGGCTGAACCCGGCGCAATGGGAAGTGCTGCGCTTTCTGGCCCAGGCCAACCGCTATTCCCGCACCCCTTCGGCGCTGGCTGATTATCTCGGCTCGACCAAAGGCACGGTGTCGCAAACCCTGATCGCGCTGGAAAACAAGGGCCTGATCGACCGGGTGAAAAAGACCTGCGACCGGCGCGGCGTGGAATTGCACCTGACCTGCGACGGCAAGGCCATGCTGGCCAAGGATCCGATGCGCACCCTGGAACGCGCCATCGACGACATGGCCAGCGACTGCGGCGGCATGCTGGTGCGCGGCCTCTCGAAGCTGCTGTATGAATTGCAGAATCGCCATGCCGTGATGCAATTCGGCGTCTGCCAGGATTGCTCGCTGTTTTGCGTCAAGGGCGCCGAGATTGCCGCCGCCAAGCATCAATGCGGCAAGACCGGCGAGGCGCTGAGCGACATGGAAAGCGGCCAGCTTTGTGTCAAATATCAGGGCGTGACGGCAGATGGCGCAGATTAAAAACTAAATAGTAAGAGCTTTCACGAAAGCGAGAGCGGCTGCAAAAACGCCAATTACCAAGCCAATCAACTGCCATGTGGTTGGCATAGCAGACACCCGGCCTTTAATCTCAGCGATATCACCATTAATTTTCGCCAAGACAGGTTCCATGCGTGTCAGCATATCTTTTATCTCTTTTGTATCGGCCTCTAATTTTGCAACACGAGCATCTAAACCCGGCGGTAGGCCACCATCATTCCCTGCGCCGCCACCATATCCCCCCGCCCCGGATCGGCCACGCCGCTCATCGAGGGAGTATATTTGCCCCGCAGAATCCGGAAGTTTCGAATCCTGATCGTTAGCCATCAGATTTGTCGCCCCCTGCCAGTAATTTTTTTCTCAAATTGGCGCTCCAGTCAGCATAAGATTTATGTGACTGCACCACCTCTTGAAAGAAATTCTCAGCCTTTTCAGCCCCGCTCAATTTATTGGCCTTCACAATCTCAACCAAAGCCCCGATTGTTTCGCTTTGTGCAAAAACCAGGGCATCCAGATAGTTCAAAATCTCCCCCAGATGCTCATGAGGGTTAATCTGTGGGAGTTTATGTTCAGTCTCGTCCATGCAGACAATCTAATCATGATCATGAAGTTCAGAAAAGTGTTAATGCCAGACGGAACCGCCCCTTGCTTATGTTGTGGCGAAGACATTAGCCTAACCGCTGTTTGAAACCAACCCAGACCAATAAGCCAGGAAACGACGATGAAGTTCACCGGTACCGATTCTTATGTCGCGACCAATGATTTGATGGTGGCGGTGAATGCAGCCGTGACGCTGGAGCGTCCGCTGCTGGTGAAGGGCGAGCCGGGCACCGGCAAGACCGTGCTGGCCATCGAGATCGCCAAGGCGCTCGGCGCGCCGCTGCTGACTTGGCATATCAAATCCACCACCAAGGCGCAGCAGGGC
>DLGP01000168.1 GCA_002482765.1 Alphaproteobacteria bacterium UBA7691 | reverse complement strand
GCCGCGGCGCCAATTGTGGCCCCGGCTCCAGCCGCACCGGCCACCCCGGCACCGGCACCGACGATTGCCGCCACGCCCGTAGCGCCGGCCGCGGCCGCCACGATCCCGGCGCCACTGCCGGCGCCGGTCCAGGCCCCAGCTTCTGCGCCTGCCCCGGCACCAACGCCAGCCCCGGCACAGCTTTCGGTTGGCCCGGCCCCTGCGGCTTTGCCAACCGCGCCGATGCCACCCAGCACACAGGCCCAGGCGGCCAGTCCGGCCCCGGCTGCTGCCCAGGCCCCGGCCACAAACCTGGCCAGCACCACCATATCGATCCCGATCAGCGCCCCGCCGACAAGCAGCCTGGCGCCCACCCCGGCCCGTTTCGGCGGCAGCGATGCCGCCCGGCTGGTGATCCGCGCCGATACCATGAGCTGGGTGCAGGTGCGCGGCCCCAATAATGAGGCCCTGTTCACCCGGCTGATGGCGCCGGGCGAAACCTATAGCGTGCCGAATCGTGACGGGCTGACCCTGGCGACCGGCAATGCCGGCGGGGTGAGCGTGTTGCTGGATGGCACCGCCCTGCCCCGGCTGGGCGAAACCGGCGAAGTGAAGCGTGGCCTGCCTCTTGATCCGGCGGCGCTCAAAGGGGCGCTCAAAGTCGAATAGCGCGGCTTGCCAGTCTGGCGCAAAGGCGCCATGTTACGCCCCATCATGAGCATCCGGCCCTATCGCGATATAATGCGGCGCAAGTCGCGGCAGATTTTTGTCGGCAAGGTGCCGGTGGGCGGCAATGCGCCGATCACCGTGCAGACCATGACCAACACGCTGACCAGCGACGTAGCTGCCACGGTGGAGCAGATCCGCCGCTGCGAGGAAGCCGGCGCCGATATCGTGCGGGTTTCCTGCCCCGACGAGGCATCCACCGCCGCGCTGAAAGAGATTGTGCGCCAGGCCCGGGTGCCGATCGTGGCCGACATCCATTTCCACTACAAACGCGCCATCGAGGCGGCCCAGGCCGGCGCTGCCTGCCTGCGCATCAATCCGGGCAATATCGGCTCGGCGGCGCGGGTGCGCGATGTGGTGCAGGCGGCCAAGGACCATGGCTGCTCGATGCGTATCGGCGTCAATGCCGGCTCGCTGGAAAAGCACCTGCTGGAAAAATACGGCGAGCCCTGCCCGGAAGCCATGGTGGAAAGCGCCATGGACCATGCCCGCATCCTGGAAGACCATGATTTCCGCGACTTCAAGATCAGCGTGAAGGCATCGGATGTGTTCCTGGCCGTGGCCGCCTATCAGGGCCTGGCCGAAGCCTGCGACTATCCGCTGCATATCGGCATCACCGAAGCCGGCGGCCAGCGTATCGGCACGGTGAAATCCTCCATCGGCCTGGGCATGCTGTTGTGGTCTGGCATCGGCGACACCTTGCGCGTTTCGCTCTCGGCGGCGCCCGAGGAAGAAGTGCGGGTCGGTTTCGACATGCTGAAATCGATGAACCTGCGCCATCGCGGCGTGAACGTGATTTCCTGCCCGTCCTGCGCGCGCCAGCAATTTGACGTGATCAAGACCGTGGAAGTGCTGGAACAGCGCCTGGGCCATATCACCACGCCGATGACCCTGAGCGTGATCGGCTGTGTGGTGAACGGCCCCGGCGAGGCACGCGAAACCGATATCGGCTTCACCGGCGGCGGCAAGGGTTCGCATCAGGTCTACCTGGCCGGCCAGCCGGCACACCGGCTGCAAAACGAGGATATCGTGCAGCATCTGGTGCGCCTGGTTGAGGCCAAGGCGCGCGAGATCGAGGCCGCCCAGGCCGATAAAGATTCGTCCAACAAGGACACGGCTGCCGACGCAGCCGATTAGCTGAAATCCGTCTATCCCAAGGAGCGACCCGTGGCCCAGTTTCAGCCCGTGCGCGGCACGCATGATCTTCTGCCCGATGATTTCGCCCGTTTCCGCAAAGTGGTGGAAACCGCGCGCGATGCCGCCGCGCTGTATGGCTATCGCGAGATGGCAACGCCGATCTTCGAATTCACCGACGTATTCGCCCGCTCGATGGGCGAAACCTCGGATGCAGTGTCGAAGGAGATGTATGCCATCAATGATCGCGGCGGCGAAAACCTGGCCTTGCGGCCAGAATACACCGCCGGCATCTGCCGCGCCTTCATTTCCAACGGCCAGCAGCAGAATGTGCCGTTCAAGGCTTTTGCCTGGGGGCCGATGTTCCGTTATGAGCGGCCGCAGAAGGGCCGCCAGCGCCAATTCCACCAGATCGATGTGGAAGTGATCGGTTCGCCTGAGCCGCAGGCCGATGTGGAAGTGATTACGCTGGCCGCCGATATCCTGCGCCGCCTCGGCATCCTGGATAAATGCACCCTGCTGCTCAACACGCTGGGCGATCCGGAAAGCCGCGCTGCCTATCGTGAGGCGCTGGTGGCGTATTTCTCGGCGCATAAGGACAAGCTTTCGGAAGACAGCCTGAAGCGGCTGGAAAAGAACCCGCTGCGGATTCTGGATTCCAAGGATGCCGGCGACCGCGAATTGGTGGCCCAGGCGCCGCTGATCGACGATTACCTGACGCCGGGCGCTTTGGCCTTCTTCACCGCCGTGAAGCAGGGCCTGACTTTGGCCGGCGTGCCGTTCCAGGTTGATCCGCGCCTGGTGCGTGGCCTGGATTACTACACCCACACGGCATTTGAATTTGTCACCACGCATCTCGGCGCCCAGGGCGCGGTGATTGCCGGCGGGCGTTATGACGGCCTGATCCAGCAGCTTGGCGGCCCGGCCACCCCGGGCATCGGCTGGGCCGGCGGCATCGAACGCCTGGTGCTGCTGAGCGATCCGCAGCCGCAGCAAGCCGAAATCGTTGCCATCGTGCCGATTGGCGAGGCCGCCGAGGCCGAAGCCGTGAAGCTGGCCGCCGAATTGCGCGCCGCCAATATCGCCGTGGAACTGGCCTATAAGGGCAATGCCGGCAAGCGCCTCAAGCGCGCCGACAAGCTGGGTTGCGCCAAGGCGGTGATCTTCGGCGACGACGAAATTGCCCAGGGCATCGTCAAGCTGAAAGACCTCAAGGCCGGCAGCGAAACCGAACTGGCGCGCAGCGATCTGGCTGCAAAGCTGGCATAACATGGACCTGCCCGCGCTGCCCGAAGCCAAGCTCGAAAAGGTGCTTGAGCGGTTTGACCGGCTGCAATCCGAGATGGCCTCGGGCAGCAGCGGCGAAGCTTTTGTCAAACTATCCAAGGAATATGCCGAGCTGGAGCCGCTGGTTGCCGGCATCCGGCATTGGCAGGCCAAACGCGCCGAACTGGCCGAACTGGCGGCGCTGAAGGATGATGCCGGCAGCGATGCCGAGATGCGCAGCTTTGCCGAGGAGGAATGGAAGGCGGCGCAGGCGGCGATGCCGGAAATTGAGCGCGGCATGCTGATCCTGCTGCTGCCGAAGGACGAGGCCGACGAAAAGAACGCCATCCTGGAAGTGCGCGCCGGCACCGGTGGCGACGAGGCGGCTTTGTTTGCGGCCGAGTTATTTGCCATGTATCGCGGCTATGCGGCGCAGAAGGGCTGGCGCTTCGAGGTGATGAACCTGGCCGAAACCGAATTGGGCGGCCTGCGCGAAGGCGTTGCCACCATCACCGGACGCAGCGTTTATGCCCGGCTGAAATTTGAAAGCGGCGTGCATCGGGTGCAGCGGGTGCCGGCCACCGAAGCCTCCGGCCGCATCCACACCTCGGCAGCCACCGTGGCGGTGCTGCCGGAAGCCGAGGATGTGGACATCCATATCAACGAAAGCGACCTGCGCATTGATGTGTATCGGTCGTCGGGTGCCGGCGGCCAGCATGTCAACACCACCGATAGCGCGGTGCGTATCACACATCTGCCCACCGGCATCGTGGTGGCGCAGCAGACCGAGCGCAGCCAGCATAAAAACAAGGCGCAGGCAATGAAGCTGCTGCGCGCCAAGATGTATGAAGTGGAACGCGAGAAACTGGCTTCGGCCCGCGCCGCCGACCGCAAGGGCCAGGTTGGCTCGGGCGACCGTTCGGAACGTATCCGCACCTATAACTTCCCTCAGGGCCGCGTCACCGACCACCGCATCAACCTGACGCTCTACAAGATCGAACAGGTGATAACCGGCGAGGCGCTGGACGAAGTGATCGAGGCGCTGATCGCCGAGGATCAGGCCGGCCGCCTGGCGGCGCTGAACGATTGAGCAGCATCGGCGATAACCTACGCAGCGCCACGGCGCAATTACGCGCTGCCGGCTGCGACAGCCCGCGCCTGGATGCCGTGCTGCTGCTGGCGGAATGCCTGGGCTGGAGCGCCGACCGCGTGCGCATCGATGGCGACCTGGCGATGCCGCCCGCTGCCGCAGCGCGTTTTGCAACCCTGCTGGCGGCACGCATGGCCCGCCAGCCGATGGCGCAGATACTGGGCCGGCGCGAATTCTGGAGCCTGGAATTCCGCGTCAGCCCCGCCGTGCTCGATCCGCGCCCGGATAGCGAAACCCTGGTGGCCGCCGTGCTGGAGCAATGTGCCGAGCGCGCCGCAAAGCGGCGGCTGCTGGATTTCGGCACCGGCTCGGGCTGTTTGCTTTTGAGCCTGCTGCATGAATTGCCGCAGGCTGAAGGGCTTGGCATCGACCGCTCCGAGGCTGCCCTGCTGGTGGCGCGGGACAATGCCGAACGCCTCGGCCTGGCCGAACGCGCCGGCTTCAGCCATGGCGATTGGGGCCAGGGCCTGGCCGGGCGGTTTGATATCGTGCTGAGCAACCCGCCCTATATCGAAAGCGCCGCCATTGCCGGGCTGGCGCCGGAAGTGGCGGCGCATGAACCGCTCGGCGCGCTGGATGGTGGCCAGGATGGCCTGGATGCCTATCGCCGCCTGATCCCGGATGCCTGGCGCCTGCTGGCACCCGATGGCCTGCTGGCGCTGGAGATCGGCCAGGGCCAACAGGCCGCCGTGGCCGGGCTGCTGGCCGCTGCCGGCTTTGCCGGCTTGCTGGAAAAGCCCGATCTGGGCGGCATCATCCGGGTGCTGCTGGCGCGCAAGCCCGCTTAAAAAAACGCAAATTGGCTATTGGCAGGCCGTGCGGCACGGCTTATCCTGTGAATCAGGGGTGGTGCTGCCCCCCGGGAATGTCCTTCCGCTCGAACCCACCTTATGGTTGGAGCCGGCTTGCAGGTGAAAACCGGTTGGCTGGGAAACGAAGGGCCAAAAATCTCAGCAGCGCCACCGCCTCCTCGATGCAGACTCCTCCGGCGTTAGACCCGCCCTGGTATCGAAGCCTCGGACAGCGTGCGCTTTAACGGCGCCGCCGACGCGGACGTATCGAAAGGCCGACCCCGTATCGTTGCGCCCCGGCAAACCGCCTGGGCCGGCGCCATGGCCGCCATAGCTGAAACGCCTCTTAAGCGATTGCGATATATAGCGAGATGACCCCTGTGAACAAAAATCGTCAACGCGGCGGCCGTCCCCAAGGCCGTCGGCCCCATAATAATAGTGGCGGTGGCGGCGGTGGTGGTGGCGGCGGCGGCATGAATAGCGGCAACGCCCACCGCAATTTTGACAGCAACGGCCCCGATGTTAAAATCCGTGGCACTGCCAGTCATATTTTCGAGCGCTACTGCCAGCTTGCCCGCGATGCCAATTCGTCGGGCGACCGTGTTGCCGCCGAAAGCTTCCTGCAACATGCCGAACATTATTACCGCATCATGCTGGCCCAGGGCATCGCCCCGGTGCAGCGTGCGGCCAATGGCGGCCAGCCCAACGGCAATGGCAACGGCAACGGTAACGGCCAGCCGCAGACCCAGCAGAGCCAGCCGCAACCCGGCGCCCCCTTCTCCGAAGGCGAGCCGCAGCCCAGCCTGGAGCTGGAACTGGAGCAGGCGCTGGAAACCACCCCGGCAGCCGAACCAGGCCGCGAAACCGAGCGCGACGAAGCCCCGGCAAACTGAGCCGGCCAGTCGCAAGCCCGTTGAAGAAGCCGCCGGACCACCCGGCGGCTTTTTTCATGGGCTGGGGGAAGCAGGGGAAAAAACGCGATGCCCCCCGGAAAGTCGTCATGCCCGCACAAGCGGGCATCCCGTTTTGCAAAATATGCCTGAATTCCTGGGAAAATGGGATGCCCGGGTCAAGCCCGGGCATGACGTGTGCGGTGGGGGGAGCTAACAGTGCCATCGGATTAAACCGGGCAGCCGTGTACCAAGTCCGCGCATGACGAGAGGGGGAATATCGCGGCGCTCAAATCCACCACCCTCGCCGTCGTCATGCCCGGGCGCAGACCCACGGCTGCCCGGTTTAAATTTCAACGGCCTGCACCGGCCCCGGTTCCTCCCCCGCTCGTCATGCGCGGACTTGATCCGCGCATCTCTTCTTGCCCGATCATTCAAGGAAAAAGGAGAAAAACGAGATGCGCGGATCAAGTCCGCGCATGACGACGGGGAGGAAGGCCACAGGCCATTGCTCACTAGGTAATTCCTGCCGGGCGGGCCTGATCCGGCGCTTGGCGGCAAAAGCTGCCGGGCGCCGACCCTAAAAATAATCATTACTTCTCATATACTTATATACATAAAACGGCTTGGCACAGGCTTTGCTTCCATACTGCCAAACCGTTTACTACATGCCTGGAGGCAACAATGTCGATTAGTGGCGCCCTGCAAACCGCGATTACCGGCCTGAACGGTCAGTCGACCGCCATCGGCTTCATTTCAGACAACGTGGCCAATGCCACCACCAATGGCTACAAGAAGGTGGAATCGCGCTTCGCCACGCTGGTGACGCAGTCTTCCGCCCAGGCCAACACCCATTCCCCGGGCGGTGCGCTGAACTCGCCGTTTTTTGCCAACAATGCCCAGGGCGCCATCCAGCAGGTTAATTCCACCACTTCGGTGGCGGTCAGCGGCCAGGGTTTCATCCCGGTATCGAAGAAAACCGGCGTGGATGCCAATACCGGCCTGCCGACCTTTGAAACCACCTCCTACTTCACCCGGGTGGGCGATTTCATCCAGAACGAGGATGGCTATCTGGTCAATTCCTCGGGCTACTTCCTGCGCGGCTTCGCCATCACCGAAGACCCCACCACTGGCGCGCTGACCACCTCGGCCACCGCCACCGAAGTGCGCGTTTCCAACCTGCTCGACAGCCCGGTGGCCACCACCACGGTGGAATACTCGGCCAACCTGCCATCCAACGTGCTGGACCCCAACGGCGCCCTGCCGGCGACGCTGCCGGCCAGCTCGATCCAGATTTTTGACGCGCTGGGCAATGCCCAGACTTTGGACCTGGAATGGACCCGCACCGCCACCAATAGCTGGGACCTGACGGTCAATGCCGCCGGTGGCACACCGGCCACCTACGGCCCGATCACCGTGACTTTCGGCGGCACCATCGGCGCCGACACGGTGACCCCCGGCACGATCAGCGACATGACCACGGCAGACGGCAACATCACCCTGGTGGCGCCCGCCGCCATCGGCGACAACGCCGCCTTCACCCTGGCGATGGATTTCGGCTCTGGCGCCCAGTCTGTGGCGCTGGATTTTGGTTCCTATGGCGAGACCATCGGCACCACGCAGTTTGCCGGCACCACACTGAGCCTGAACGATTTCAGCCAGAACGGCGTGCCGCGCGGCAATTTCAAGAGCCTTGCCGTCGACAATAACGGCCAGGTTTCGGTGACATTCGACAACGGCAACGTGAAGCCGTTCTACCAGATCCAGCTCGCCAAATTCCGCGACCCGACCGAGCTTGACCGCGTGGACGGCAACGCCTTCCTGGAAACCCCCGGTTCCGGTTCGCCGGTGCTGACCCAGGTGGGCGGTTCCGGCGTCGGCACCCTGGTTTCGGCCGCCATCGAGCAATCCAACGTGGATATCGCGGAGGAATTCTCGAAGATGATCGTGGCGCAGCGTGCCTATTCGGCCAATGCCCGCCTGATCACAGTGGCCGACGAGCTGCTGCAAGAAACCATCAATATCCGCCGCTGATCCGAACCGGCGGCAGCCCAGAACGGGTTGCCGCCTGACCAGGGATTACCGCCATGTCACTCACTGCCGCCCTTTCCTCTTCGGTTTCCGCGCTTGCCACCCTGCAATCGCAGACCCGGCTGCTATCGGCCAACGTGGCCAATGCGCAGAACGAGAATTACACGCGCAAAGTGGCATCGCTGACCACGCCGGCGATCGACGGCCTGCCCGGCTCGCCACTGATTTCGCAGATTGTGCGGGTGGCCGCGCCCGAAGTGCAGCAAGACCTCTACACCGCCCAGGCGACCTACGGCAAACTGAACACCCAGAAGCTGCTGAGCGCCGATCTAGCGGAAATTCTTGACACCACCACCACCACCGGCGAGCAGCCGGCTTTGGCCAAGCTGGTATCGGAATTTGAGCTGGCCTGGAAAAACCTGGAAGCCAATCCGGAGAATGCGGCGCTGAGCAGCGAAGTGATCCGGCGCGGCCAGGACCTGGCGGTGAAGATCAACCAGCTGAATGCCAAGCAGACCCAGTTGCGCACCCGCGCCGATGACACGGTGCAGAATGCCATCAACACCATCAACGATGCCTCGATCCAGATTCAGAAGCTGAATGTGCAGATTTCCTCCACGCTGGGCTCCGGGCAGCCGACCGGCGACCTGGAGGATTTGCGCGATTTGCAGGTGGCGCGGATTTCCGAAATGGTGGGCGTGCGCACGCTGACCAATGATCGCGGCGAGATGACGGTGTATACCGAGGCCGGGGTGCAGATCACCGGCACCATCGCGCAGCAATTCACCTACACCCCCAGCACCACCGGCAATGCCGGCACCATCACCTATCAGGGCGCCACCACGACGCTGAATGGCGGTTTCCTGAATGGCTCGATCCGCGCCGCGCTGGATTATCTTGATCCCACCACTGCTGCGGTGAATTCGCCCGATCCGAATGTCGGCACGCTGGCGAAATACGTCAACCAGCTCGACAGCTTCGCCTATAACCTGATCAATATCGTGAACACGGCCTATAATGCCGCCGAGGCTGCCGTGCCGGCGCCGACACCGGCCGAAGGCACGGATTTCTTCACTTTCGGCGGCCTGACCAGCGAAGAAGCCCAGGGCATCACGGTGAATACCGATCTGATCAACGGCAATGCCAGCCTGAAGCTGCTGGCCGCCGGCGATGTGCAGCAGGCGATGCGCAACACCCAGATCACGCTCAACGACATCAACCGCCAGGGCGCCGAGGGCAACGGCCTGCTCACCGGCAATCTCACCATCTTCGGGCTGGTGGATACCGTGCTGGCCTATCACGCCCGCAATGCCGATGTGAATGCCACCAATGCCGATAGTGCCGAGCAGGTGCAGCACACGCTGGATCAGAAATACCGCAACCTGACCGGCGTTGATATCGACACCGAACTGGCCAATCTGCAAATCCTGCAAAACAATTATGCCGCCATGGCCAATGTGCTGAACAGCATCACCACGATGTTTGATCAGCTGGTCAATATCGGGAGGTAATTCATCATGGTTGCGATCTCCGGCTCCACCCAATATGCCCGCATCCTGGATCAGACCCGCCTGATCCGCAATCTGAACCAGGCGCTGACCCAGCAGCAGCAGCAATTATCCTCCGGCCGCATCATCGGCGGCATGGTCGGGGTTTCCGCCCGCGCCCAGGAACTCGGCGACCTGAAGGCCGAATTGTCAACGGTGGAAACCTACAAGAGCGGCATCACCACGGCGCAGAACCGGGTGCGGCTTTATGGCCTGACGCTGGAACAGATCATCGATACCGCCACCGAGGCGCAGGATATGATGATCAAGAACCGCGATTCCTTCTTTGCCTCCACCTCGTCGCCGACGGCGCAGGTGAATGTGCTGCTGGATCGCATCGGCACGCTGCTGCAAACCAAGGATTCAGACCGCTATATCTTTGCCGGGCGGAATTACAATGTGAACCCGATCCTGGCGCCGCTGTCGCAGGTGGTGCAGGACACCCCGGCCGGCGCCGTGCCGGCCGGCTTCACGCCCTCCAACGAAGGCGATGGCGTGGGCGGCCAGCCGCTCTGGCTCAACGTGATCGATGCCGATCAGCTCGATAATTATTATCTCGATGCCGCCGGCACCAATGGCGCCTCCGAGGTCAACCTGGTCTCGGTTTATGCCGACGATAACGAGCGGGTGGAATATGGCGTGGTGGCGACCGATCCGGGCATCCAGCAACTGGTCGATTCCCTCACCCGCTTCCGCTCGGCGATCCAGGATATTGCCGATCCGGTGACCTTCCAGGCGCGCGTTGACGATGCCCTCGCCACCCTGCGCACCTCGCTGCAAAATCTCAAGAGCACCGCCTCCACCAATGGCCATGCGGAACAGCGGCTGAAGGAATTGCAGGCCCGCCATGACCGCAGCATGGACGTGCTGAAAACCCGCATCGGCAGCATCGAGGATGCCGACCCGGCGGAAACCGCCACGCTGATCAAGGCGTTGCAGACCTCGCTGGAAGCCACCTACACCATCACCCGCGACACATTGCAGCTCTCGCTGGTGAATTTCCTGCGGTAATTCAGGACCAACAACCTAGCCTCCAGGCGGTTGCGCCCCGGCGCAGCCGCTTTATATTCCCGGGGCCATGGCAATACAGCTTTACAATACCCTGAGCCGCCGCAAGGAGGCCTTTGTCCCGCTCGCCCCGAACCGGGTGACAATGTATGTCTGCGGGCCGACGGTGTACAACTTTGCCCATATCGGCAATGCCCGCCCGGCCGTGGCCTTCGATGTGCTGTACCGGCTGCTGCAAAAGACCTATCCGCAGGTGGTCTATGTTCGCAACGTCACCGACGTGGACGACAAGATCAACAATGCCGCCAAGGCCGAGGGCGTGCCGATCGGCACCATCACCGAGCGCTATCTGGCGGCCTATCACGCCGATATGGCCGCGCTGGGTGTGCTGCCGCCGGGGATCGAGCCCAAGGTGACGCAGCATATCGGCGCCATCATCAGCATGATCGAACGGCTGATCGGCAATGGCCATGCCTATGCCGCCGAAGGCCATGTGCTGTTTGATGTGCCGAGCTTCAAGGAATATGGCGGCCTGTCGCGCCGCGACCGCGACGAGATGATTGCCGGCGCACGGGTGGATGTGGCGCCCTACAAGCAGGATGCCGCCGACTTTGTGCTGTGGAAACCATCCTCTGCCGAGATGCCGGGCTGGGACAGCCCCTGGGGCCGTGGCCGGCCGGGCTGGCATATCGAATGCTCGGCGATGATCGACCACAATCTCGGCTCCGGCCCGATCGATATCCATGGCGGCGGGCATGACCTGATCTTCCCGCATCATGAGAATGAAATCGCCCAGAGCACCTGCGCCAACAAGGGCAGCCTGGGCGGCCAGCCTTTTGCGCGCTACTGGATGCATAACGGCTTCGTCAATGTTGATGCCGAGAAGATGTCAAAATCGCTCGGCAATGTGCTGCTGGTGCGCGACCTGATCGGCATTGCGCCGGGCGAGGCGATCCGCCTGGCGCTGCTGGCGGCGCATTACCGCCAGCCGCTGGACTGGACCGAGGCCGGCATGCGTGAGGCCAAGGCGCAGCTTGACCGGCTGTATCGCGCCCTGGACAGCCTGAAGGATGTGGCCGCCGCCGAACTGCCGGCGCCGCAGGCTTTCGTCGAGGCTTTGTCAGACGACCTCAACACGCCCAAAGCCCTGGCCGAATTGCATGCCATCGCCAATGCCGCCAACAAAGCGGTGGAACCCGCCGAGCGGGCGCGGCTGAAGGGCGAATTGCTGGCCGCCGGCTGGCTGATCGGCCTGTTGCAGCAGGAACCGGCGCAATGGCTGCAAGGCGGCACCAGTGATGAAGCCGCCGAAATCGAAGCCGCCATCGCCGCGCGCAAGGCGGCCCGCGCCGCCAAGAACTGGGCCGAGAGCGACCGCATCCGCGATGAATGGGCAGCGCGCGGCATCCTGCTTGAAGACAAGGGCGGCGAAACCACCTGGCGGCGGGCCTGAGCATGACAGAGCAGCCCGATATCAAGGCGGCACAGCAGGAGATCGTTGACGACTTCGCGCTGTTTGACGATTGGATGGACCGCTACCGTTTCCTGATCGATCTGGGCCGCGCCCTGCCGCCCTATCCAGATGCGCTGCGCATCGACGATTGGCGCGTCAAAGGCTGCATCAACCGCGCCTGGTTGCAGGGTGAGGCGCGTGATGGCCGGGTGTATTACCAGGCCAGCAGCGAAAGCGAGATCGTGGCCGGGCTGATCGCCCTGCTGCTCAAGGTTTATTCCGGCCGCACCCCACGCGAGATCATCGACAACCCGCCGGATTTCCTGGACCGCATCGGCGTGTGGGAGAATATCACCTCCAACCGCATCAACGGCCTGAAGGGCATGATCGGGCTGATCCAGGGCGTCGCCGCCAAGGCGGCGGGCTGAAGCCCAGGCTGCCGCCCCGCTGCGTCATGCCGGGCTTGACCCATGGCTGTCCGGTTCAGGTTTCTCATCTTTGGCTGCGGCCAGTATTCACAACAAAGCCGTCATGGTCGGCGCAGGCCGACCATCCACGAGTGTTTTTTTGCCCGTCAGTTAAATGAAAAACGTGGATGGTACGCCTTCGCGTACCATGACGGCCAGTGTTGTGGGACGAGCGAAGCGCGCCTTGCGCCAACGGTGTTGAGAAAACCTGGAATGATCGGAAAGCCCAGCCCCGGAAAGCCCAGGTGCCGTGCAGGATTTTATCACCCCCCGACAAGCTGAACCGGACAGCCATGGGTCAAGCCCGGGCATGACGCAAATGCGGGCGTATCCGCAGCCCTGTCACGCCCGGCGCAGGGCAAAGACCAGGCCGGGCACCGGCTTGCCGTCTTCCTGGCGCAAGGCGGCCTGCTGCAAGAACGACACAGCAAAACCCGCTGCTTCGGCCTGCTGGCACAGATAGCTTTCGCTATGGGCGAAGCGGCCGCTTTTGCCGCCGACAAAGCTGGCGCCGGCATGCAGCTCAACCGTGGCAACGAACATCCCGCCGGCCAGCAAGGCAGCATGGGTGGCGGCAAACACTTCGTCCAGCCGGCCGAAATAGGCCAGCACATCGGCGGCCAGCAGCAGATCGTAGCGCTCGGTGCGCGGCCGTAGATAGGCCACGATCTCGGCCACCTCCAGATGATCGTAGAGTTTGCGCGCCGCCGCCTTTTCCACCATGCGCGGCGCCAGGTCGATGCCATCCAGCCGCAGCACATGCGGGCGGATTTCCGCCGCCAGCAGCCCGGTGCCGCAGCCCAGATCCAGCGCCGCCTGGGCCTTGCCGCCGGCCAAAGCCTGGGCTGCCGCCGCCGCCACCAATTGCGGCGCGCGATAGTCCAGCCAATGCGTCAGCGTGCGGTCGAAGTTATCGGCAAAGGCATCAAACAGCCGCGCCACATAGGCGGCATCGGCCTGTTCCGGCGTGGTGCCGGCCAGGATCGCCGCCATATGACCGGCTTCAGGATGATCCGGCACCAGGCGCAAAAGCTGGCGATAGGTGATCAACGCATCGGCGCGGCGCTCCAGGCGCAATTGCAGCCGCGCCACGCTGCGCAACAGCAATTCCGAGTCCGGCTGCAAGGCCAGGGCACGCTGCTGCCGCGCCAGTTCGTCGGCCAGTTCACGCTGCTGCTTGCCACGCGCCAGCAATGCCTGGATCGGATCGGCCTGGATTGATACCGGCGCAGCGGCTGCGGCGGGCGCGGCGGCCTGACCGGCCAGGCCCATCAGCATGGCGCTGACCGAAACCGGCGCGCCAGCAG